>JAPOJQ010000032.1 GCA_029978335.1 Actinomycetota bacterium | reverse complement strand
TACATCCTCAACAGCCAGAACGTCGTGTACATCTCGGCGTTCGCGTTGTTGATCATCGCGTTCGCCTACTTCTACAACTCCATCGCCTTTGACCCGGTGCGTCAGGCTGATCAGATTCGACGTCAGGGTGGCTTCATTCCTGGTGTGCGTCCCGGTCCTCAGACCGAGGCGTATCTCGCAAAGGCGGTCAACCGGATCACGCTGCCGGGAGCCGTGTTCATCGCGGTGATTGCGATTCTCCCGTATGTGTTGCTGTGGGCGGCTGATGTCAGCACGTTTGGCTTTGCCGGCACGAGCATCTTGATTTCGGTTGGTGTCGCACTCGAATTGATGCGCCAGATCGACTCGCAGTTGATGCTGCGCAACTACGAGGGCTTCCTCAAGTAAGGGGTCGCTCTCGTGATCCCGGGCGCGCGTCTCATCATCCTCGGTCGGCAAGGTGCCGGCAAGGGGACCCAGTGCGTCCGTTTGTCGCGCCACTACGTGGTGCCGCATATCTCAACCGGTGACATGTTGCGCGCTGCGGTTCGTGAGGGAACCGAACTCGGCCTCATCGCGAAAGAAGTGATCGATACTGGCGGACTGGTCGGCGACGACACGATGATTGGCATCGTCGATGAACGACTCGGCAAGTCAGACGCATCCAGTCGCGGTTACATCCTTGATGGCTTTCCGCGAACGGTCACCCAAGCCGAAGCGCTCGCCGGCATCACTGCCGAACGTCCAATTCATGTGGTGATCGATCTCGACGTGCCACGTGAGATCGTGGTCGAGCGAATTTCCTCGCGCCGCGTCTGCCGCGACTGTGGCACCAATTACACGAGTTCGGGCGACGACCCTCGTCCTTGGATCTGCGACGTGTGTGGAGGTGACGTCGCCCAGCGTGGCGACGACACGCCCGAGGCCGTGAATCGCCGCCTCGACTTGTATGAATCCCAGACGGCACCCCTCATCGAGTACTACGGTCAGCGGGGACAACTCGTCGTCGTGAACGGTGTGGGTCATCCCGACAACGTGTTCAAGCGACTCACCGAGGTGGTGGAGAGCCGCCGCTGAGCCAATTGGTTCGCGGTGGCCATTGGCGTTGCCGCAACCCGCCGGTAGCATCGTCTGTCGGCCCATGTCCGAAGTGCGGGATCCACCCGCCGATAAAGGAGAATCCCCTGGCGAAACCTAAAGAAGATGCGATCGTCCTTGAAGGAACGATCCTCGAGTCGCTCCCGAATGCGATGTTCCGCGTCGAGTTGGAGAATGGCCACAAGGTGCTGGCCCACATCTCCGGCAAGATGCGGATGCACTACATCCGCATTCTCCCGGGCGACAAGGTTCAGGTGGAGCTCACCCCTTACGACCTCACCCGAGGCCGTATCACGTATCGCTACAAGTGAGAGAAGTGCCCCAGTGAAGGTCCGACCGAGCGTCAAGAAGATGTGTGAGAAGTGCCGGGTGATTCGTCGCCACGGCCGTATCCGCGTGATCTGCGACAACCCGCGCCATAAGCAGCGCCAGGGCTGAGAGAAACGGAAGTAAGTAACGATGGCCCGTATTGCCGGTATCGACATCCCCCGCGAGAAGCGGTTGGAGATTTCGTTGACGTACATCTACGGCATTGGCCGTACCACGGCGCAGAAGATCTGCGACGAGAACGGTCTCAGCCGCGATGTTCGCGTCTCCAACCTCACCGAGGATGAGGTCAACCGCATCCGTGCGTGGGTTGACGCCAACATCACGATCGAAGGTGACCTGCGTCGCGATGTTCAAAACGACATCAAGCGCAAGATCGAAATCGGGTGCCTCCAAGGCGTTCGGCACCGCAAGGGTCTGCCGGTTCGCGGTCAGCGCACCCACACCAACGCTCGCACCCGCAAGGGCCCGAAGCGCACCGTCGCCAATAAGAAGAAGGCTGTGAGGAAGTAATGGCTAAGACCAAGCCGGGTGGCCGCAGGCCCCGCAAGCGCGATCGCAAGAACGTCTCGGTGGGCGTTGCTCACATCAAGAGCTCGTTCAACAACACGATCGTGTCGATTACCGACACCGAAGGCAATGTCATCTCGTGGGCATCGTCGGGCGCCGTCGGATTCAAGGGATCGCGCAAGAGCACCCCGTTCGCTGCACAGCTCGCCGCTGAGCGCGCCGCGAAGGCCGCTCAAGAGCACGGCATCCGTCGTGTTGAGGTCGAGGTGAAGGGCCCGGGCTCGGGTCGCGACACCGCAGTTCGTTCATTGCAGAACTCGGGTATCGAGGTGACGACGATCAAGGACGTGACCCCGGTTCCCCATAATGGCTGTCGTCAGCCAAAGCGTCGGAGGAACTGAGATGGCCCGCTACACCGGCCCCAAGGTCCGCATGTCACGCCGCCTCGGCGTGAACGTCTTCGAGAACGAGAAGGGTCGTCGCGCCATGGAGCGCAGGCCGTTCCCGCCAGGCACGCACGGCCGTACGCGCCGTCGCAATGCTGGCTCGGAGTACCTCGCACAGATGCAGGAGAAGCAGAAGGCGAAGTACATCTACGGCTTGCTCGAAAAGCAGTTCAAGAAGACCTACAACGAGGCCAGCCGCATGCAGGGCCCGACGGGTGAGAACCTGCTCATCTTGCTCGAGTCTCGGCTCGACAACGTGACGTTCCGCGCCGGATGGGCATCGACCCGTCCGCAGGCTCGTCAGTTCGTCAATCACGGTCTCGTGCTCGTCAACGGGCGTCGGGTCGACATCCCGAGCTACCGCGTCCGCAAGGGCGATGTGGTCACGCTCTCGCCGAAGGCGGCGCAGATGATCGTGATCCAACACAACATCGACACGGGCGGTCGTTCGCTCGTCGGCTGGCTTGAGGCTGGCGATGGTGGCAAGCAAGTCACCGTTCGCGACCTTCCCCAGCGTGAGCACATCGACGTTCCGGTTCGCGAATCGCTCATCGTCGAGCTCTACTCCAAGTAATCGACCCCCACGAAAGGACACGGCAGCCCATGCTCGTCATGCAGCGCCCCTCAGTCGAATCTCTCGGCGATCCCGTTTCAGACGGCATCGGCGAGCGTCAACGGTTCGCCATCGAACCGTTGGAGCCCGGTTTCGGCCACACACTCGGTAACTCGCTTCGTCGCACCCTGCTGTCATCGGTGCCCGGAGCTGCCATCACCATGGTGCGATTCGATGACGCCCTCCACGAGTTCGACACCATTAGTGGTGTTGTCGAGGACGTCACTGACATCATTTTGAACCTGAAGGACATCGTCCTGCGCTCGGAGTCCGACGATGCGGTCACGCTTCGTCTCGACGCTCGTGGCCCCGGCTCGGTGACTGCCGGCGATATCGAGTGCCCGGCTGATGTGACCATCCTGAACACGGGTCTTCACATCGCCACGCTCAACGCCAAGGCTCGCCTCGCCGTCGACCTCACCGTCGAGCGTGGTCGTGGCTACGCCTCGAGCCAGCGCGACGTCGACAACCCGGTGATCGGCAACATGCCGATCGATGCGATCTACTCGCCGGTCCGTCGTGTCAGCTTCACCGTGGAGCCGACGCGCGTCGGTCAGTCGACCGAGCATGATCGTCTCGTGATCGATGTGACGACCGATGGCTCGATCACCGCTCGCGAGGCGATGGCGTCGGCGGGTGAAACCCTGCGCGCGATCGTCGGTCTCGTCGCCGAGTTGAGCGAGGCCCCCCGCGGTCTCGAACTCACCGAGGTGCCCGACACCACGAGTTCGTCACCGGATCTCGATCTGCCGATCGAGGATCTCGACCTGTCGGAGCGCCCCCGCAACTGCCTCAAGCGTGCGCAGGTGAACACCGTGGGCGAGCTGTTGAACAAGACCGAGGATGACCTTCTCAACATCACCAATTTCGGGCAGAAGAGCCTCGATGAGGTGAAGGAGAAGCTCGACGAGCGCGGGCTGTCCCTGCGCCCCTGATCATTAACGACTGACGGAGAACCGACATGCCCGCCACCCCACGCCGTTCCCGCCGCTTCGGCGGTGACGCAGCCCATCAGCGTTTGATGATGGCAAACCTCGCTGCGTCACTGTTCGCAGCCGAGGGGATCACCACCACCGAGGCCAAGGCCAAGGCCCTGCGCCCCATCGCCGAGAAGCTCATCACGAAGGCCAAGAAGGCTCAGGAAGGCCCGATGCGTGTTCATCGCATCCGCCAGATCCAGGGTTACCTCGGCGATCGTGAAATGACCCACAAGTTGGTCAACGATGTCGCCCCCCGCTACATCGAGCGCAATGGCGGTTACACCCGCATCTTGAAGCTCGGTACGCGCAATGGCGACAACGCCAGCATGGCGCGTATCGAACTCGTCTGAATCGACGTACTCATGACGACCGGGTCCGGCTTACGTCGGGCCCGGTTTGTCGTTTCTTATCGCGGATCAGCCTTTCGTGGAGCAGCGGCGAGCGTCGGTGTTCGCACCGTTGTCGGCGACCTCACTGCCTCGATGCAGCGGGTGCTGGGCATAGAGATCGACCTCACACTGGCCGGGCGCACCGACGCCGGTGTGCATGCACACGGGCAGGTGATGTCGGTCGATCTTCCGGCAACGGTCGAGCTCAACGATCTGACGCATCGCATCAACCGCATGTGCGCTCCTGACATTGCCCTTCGCGAGCCGAGGTGGGTAGATGCCGAATTCGACGCCCGGTTCTCGGCGCGGTGGCGTCGCTATCGGTATCACGTGTGGAATTCGCCGGTGGTCGAGCCACTGCTCAGCGACCTCACATGGCATGTGCCGTTTTCGTTGGATATCGATGCAATGAACCATGCCAGCGAGGCACTCGTTGGCGAGCACGATTTCACCTCGTTTTGTCGGGTGCCCGATGTGCCTGAGAGCGGCCTTGTGCCGTCGATGCGACGACGGGTGCTCGACCTTGGGTGGCGACGGCGCGTGCCGTCGGAACTGTTGCTGTTCGAGATTCGCGGCACGGCCTTTTGCCATCAGATGGTGCGTTCGATCGTCGGCACGCTCGTTGATATCGGACGAGGTCGAATCGATGCCGACGCCCTTCCCGCGATTCTTGGCGCTCAGAATCGTGCCCAGGCCGGGCAGGTTGCTCCTCCTCATGGACTGGTGTTGTGGGATGTGGGCTACGACGACGTTGGGGAAGTGCAGCAGGCTCCCCTATCCTCTCAGGGTTCCGCGGCAGGCAAAGACCGCGACGATTCTGAATGAGCGACTGGACAAACAGCGATGATGAAGACCTATACACCGAAAGCCAGCGAGATCACCCGCGAATGGCACGTCGTTGACGCCGAGGGCATGGTGCTTGGCCGTCTGTGCACCGAGGTTGCTCGCGTGTTGCGTGGCAAGCACAAGCCGATTTTCGCGCCGCATATCGACACTGGCGATCATGTGATCATCATCAACGCCGACAAGGTCGTGCTGACCAGTGGCAAGGCCGACTCACAGATGATCTATCGGCACTCGGGCTACCCGGGCGGTCTCAAGTCGGAGACCTTTGCTGAACTCCACAATCGCAAGCCCGCCGAAGCGGTTCGCCGCAGCGTGCGCGGGATGCTCCCCAAGGGCCGACTCGGTCGCCAGCAGCTGACGAAGCTGAAGGTGTACGCCGGCCCCGATCACCCGCATCAGGCGCAGTCACCGACCCCGCTCAAGGTCAACGCCGCAGCCCGCTGACGAACACGAGAACGAGGATTTCACGATGACGATGCCACTCACCCAGACCACCGGCCGCCGCAAGGAAGCCGTCGCTCGTGCCCGCCTTCGCGAAGGCACCGGCGTGGTGACGATCAATGGTCGCCCCTTCGATGCGTACTTCCCGACCGCCGCTCAGCGCATGGTCGTGTCCGAACCACTGCGCGTCGCTGATGCTCTCGAGCGTTTCGATATTGATGCGTCAATCCACGGCGGCGGCGTAACGGGACAGGCCGGCGCTCTGCGCATGGCGATCGCCCGCTCGCTGATCGAGATCGATCCCGAGACGCGCCCTGCTCTCAAGCGTGCCGGACTTCTCACTCGTGACTCCCGCAAGAAGGAGTCGAAGAAGTACGGCCTCAAGAAGGCCCGTAAGGCGCCTCAGTACACCAAGCGCTGATACTCAGCGATGCGATTCGGAACCGACGGCGTTCGGGGTCGCGCCAACAGCGAACTCACTGCAGAGTTCGCCCTTGCGCTTGGACGTGCGGTTGCACGGGTATGCGGTTCTCGGCTCGCAGTGCTCGGTGGTGACAGCCGACGTTCGACGCCCATGCTGGCGAGTGCCGTTGCTGCTGGTCTTGCGGCCGAAGGTGTGGATGTCATCGACCTCGGTGTCGTCCCAACGCCGGTCGTTGCGGCAGAGGCAGCCCGTCATGATGCGATCGGGCTCGTCATCTCGGCCTCGCACAACCCGCATGAGGACAATGGCATCAAAGTCTTTGGCCGCGGCGGTATGAAGTTGACGACCACGGATGAGGCTCGAATCGAGGCGGACATCGATCACGCCGGTGGCAGCGACGTTGAACCTGGGACGATCACCCTCGACGATGCCGATGCCGTGACCGAGCGGCACATCGAGAGACTCCGTGCGGCGATCTGCGGGCGTTCGATGAGCGGATTGTCCGTCGTCGTCGATGCTGCCAATGGTGCGGCATCGCACCTTGCTGCACCGCTGTTGACAGCGCTCGGCGCGCAGGTCACCGTGATCAATGCCGATCCAGACGGCCGAAACATCAACGCTGAGTGCGGAGCGACCAACCCGTCAGCACTGGCGGATGCCGTTGTTGCACGCCGGGCGCATGTCGGGCTCGCGCTTGATGGCGATGCCGACCGACTGATCGCGGTCGATGAACTTGGTCAGATCGTCGATGGGGATCACCTCATTGCGATCTGCGCTGGCGATATGGCTGCACGTGGCGAACTCGCCACTGGTGCGGTGGTGGTGACGGTGATGGCGAACCTTGGTTTTCGACTCGCCATGGAGGCAGCGGACATCACCGTGATCGAAACGCCGGTTGGGGATCGCCACGTGCTCGAAGCTCTCGTGGCGGGTGGGCACTCGATTGGTGGCGAGCAGTCAGGCCATGTGATTTGGCCAAGCCATGCCACCACCGGCGATGGGCTTCTGACCGGCGTGATGCTGCTCGATGTCGTTGCTCGAAGCGGTCGCCCACTCTCGGTGTTGGCGAGTGAAGCGATGACGTCGCTGCCGCAGGTGCTGCTCAACGTGCGTGTTGCTGATCGAACGATCGATGCTGAGTCGCTGCTGGCAGCTGAGTTGGCCGAAGTTCGGGCACAACTCGGGGCCGAGGGCAGGGTGTTGATCCGCCCGAGTGGCACCGAGCCCCTCATCCGGATCATGGTCGAGGCAAATACTGATGCCGTTGCTGCGCAGACCGCGCAACGACTTGCGGATGCGTTGACAGCGATGACGGACGCGCCCGGGCCGACCAACGGCCACGGGTAGTCTCTGAGCCATGTGCGGCATCGTCGGTGTGGTGGCTCGTCATCCGAGCCGAAGTGCTCCTGACCCGGCTGCGCTCATCACTCAACTCGACCGAGCAGCGTCGACGATTGGCGATGACCCCGATGGGGCACTCGACCTCTTACGGTCGATCGATGCCGCACTACGCGGCGTGCCCGGCATCGTCGCTGGCGATGCCGATCCTGGACTGACCACGGCGCTCACCGGGCGCCTCGGTGCGCTTGACGCGTCAGTCGATGCCTTTGAACTGTCGCTCGGTTCCGATGTCGGTCCCGATGATCCGGCGACGGTGCTCGTCACCGCGTTGCGCGATGTGTTGTGGGCGCTGCGACACGACCGGATGCGCACCATCGATGCCGTGCTGGCGCTTGCCGGCAGTGGGGCGGGGATTGCCGCATTGTCGGGCTATCTCGCGGTCCAGCAGGCGTTGTCCGCGTTGGATCGACTTGAGGTGCGCGGCCGCGACTCTGCGGGCTTGCACCTCTTCGTTCACGGCCATGGCCTCGATACGTCCGACGCGGCCATCGCTGACGAGGTGGCTCGTCGCTCAGTGGATCCGCTGTTTCAAAATGCATCGGTTCGCGCGGTATCGGGTGCGAATGGGCCTGTGTTGTCGTTCGTCTACAAAGCGGCAGCGGAGATTGGTGAACTGGGCGACAACACGCGCGCAATCAGAGCAGCCGTTGCCGGTGACGCACTGTTGCGGCGTGCACTACGCGCATCGACGGCGTCGCTGTCGGTGCTTGGCCACACGCGCTGGGCGAGCGTCGGTGTCATCTCTGAGCCGAACGCACACCCGCTCAACAGCGAGGAACTCGAGACGGCAGGTGCCCCAACGCCGTATGTGGTGGCAGCGCTCAACGGCGACGTCGATAACCATGCTGATCTTCGAGTGCGCCACGGCTTGCGTATCCATTCCCACATCACGACCGATGCCAAAGTGATCCCGGCCATGGTGGCGAGATCACGAGCCGATGGCGTCGATGGGATTGAGGCCTTTCGGCGCACGGTCGCTGAATTCGAGGGTTCGGTGGCGATTGGGGCGATGTCAGCAGATGAACCCGGTCGGTTGTTGCTTGCCTTGCGCGGCAGTGGCCAAGGGCTTTTCGTTGGCTTTGCTGACGATTGCACCATCGTGGCGAGCGAGCCGTACGGTGTCGTCGAGGAAACCGATCGGTACCTCCGCATGGATGGTGAAGCCGGCGGCGAGATCGTGGTGCTCGATGCGGTACACGCCGGTGAGCCTCATGGGATTCGCCGTCTTCGTTACGACGGTGAGGATCTCGGAGTCAGTGACGATCTCGTGCAGCGAGCGGAGGTGACGACGCGCGACATCGATCGCGGTGACGCGCCGCACTTCTTGTTGAAAGAGATCTCCGAGTCGCCTTCGTCGTTGCGTAAGACCTTGCGTGGGCGCATCGTCGAGCGTGATGGGTTGATGTCGGTGCGACTCGACGAGCGATCGTTGCCCGCCGACGTTGCCGCTCGACTGGCGTCAGGTGCGATCACCCGTATTCGGGTGATTGGTCAAGGCACGGCCGCGGTGGCGGGACAGAGCACCGCCACATTGCTCGAAGAACTCTGCGGCGGTGCGCTCGACGTGGTGGCGATCACCGCCACGGAACTCTCGGGCTTTCACCTTCGCCCCGACATGTCGGACACGTTGGCCATTGCGGTGAGCCAGAGCGGTACGACCACCGACACCAATCGCACGGTCGACTTGCTGCGCGGGCGCGGGGCAGCGGTGATTGGCATTGTCAATCGTCGTGGCTCTGACCTTGTTGATAAGGCCGACGGCGTCGTGTACACGTCAGATGGGCGCGACGTCGAGATGAGCGTGGCATCGACGAAGGCGTTCTACTCCCAGGTCGCGGCCGGAGCGCTGCTTGCCTGCGCCGTGGCTGACGCGGCAGGGCTTGGTGATCCGATGCGTCGCCATCGGTTGTTGCGCTCGCTGGTGGCGCTCCCCGAGGCAATGGAGGTGGTGCTCGGACGGCGCGACGCGATTGCGCAGGCAGCGCAACGCCTTGCTCCTGGACGTCGGTATTGGGCAGTGGTCGGCAACGGGCCGAACCGAGTCGCGGCCAACGAAGTTCGGATCAAATTGAGCGAACTGTGTTACAAGTCGATCGCCTCAGATGTCACCGAGGACAAAAAACACATTGACCTCTCGAGCGAGCCACTGATCTTCGTGTGCGCAGCAGGTCTGCAAGGCTCAACGGCCGACGATGTGGCCAAAGAGACAGCGATCTTTCGGGCACACCGAGCGTTGCCGGTGGTGGTTGCCGATGAGGGCGAGACACGCTTCGCCTCGGCTGCGACGATCGAGGTGCCCGCCGTCGATCCGGCGCTCGGCTTTGTGTTGTCAGCCATGGCAGGGCATCTCTTTGGGTACGAAGCGGCACGAGCGATTGACACCTCCGCTGATCCGTTGCGTCGGGCGCGCGAGGCCGTGGAGCAGGCCGTCGCCGATCTCGATGACGGCGATGCCGTGCTCGCGCAACTCGCCGACGTGCTCGCACCATTCGCTGCAGAATTTGCGCTCGGGTTGCGTTCAGGTACCTACGACGGCCATCTTGAGGCATCGACGGCAGTGCGTGTGCATTCGATGTTCGGGTTCGTGATGTCGGATCGACCTGTTGAGCAGTTCACCATCGCCACGGGAAAGGTCGGCACGCCAGGATTACTCATCGACGAACTCGTCGCATCGCTCACGTCGACGATCGAGGAACTCACCCGACCAATCGACGCAATCAAGCATCAGGCGAAGACGGTCACGGTGGGAATTTCGCGCAGCGATTCCGAGGTGCTCGATCGGGCACTGGTTCGCGCGGTGCTCGATGCAGGTGCGGGCCGCGACGTGTTGTCGTATCGCACGCTGAAAGTGCTCGCTGCGCTCGACTCGGCTGTGGCCACAGTGACGGGATTCACCCGATATGCCGTCGAGGGTTCATCGTTGGCCGTTGTCGACCGCGGCGGCATCTCGCGTGACCTTCCGAGTCGTGTTGATGCCGATCCGGGTTTGCGCGGTACCAAGCGCCACGTCGCAGAGAATCGCGAGGTACTCGTCGCTCGTGGACGTCGCGACGGACGAATTGTGATCTTCATCCCTGAAACGAAGGGTGGAACCTGCACCGGTATCACCTTGTTGCACGTGGCGCTCCATGAGCGACTCTCGGTCGCTGAGGCACGGACGTGTCTGCAGGGTTACGACCATCGCTATGACCGCTTGGTGGACTGGGTGACCGAAACTGAGGGCGCCTTTAATGAGTCGCTGCTGGCAACGATTGGCACTGCTGAACTCCTGATCGATCCGATCTCGGAAACCGCTGATCACTGGGTTCGGTGATGATCGGCGTCGGCGTCGACGTGGTCGACATCGAACGGTTTCGACGGTCGTTGGAACGGACGCCATCGATGCGTCAGCGGTTGTTCACCGCTGCCGAATTGGCATCGCTCGCTGGGCGCGTTGATCCGGTTCCTGGGCTGGCCGCCCGATTTGCGGCGCGTGAAGCGGTGATGAAGTCACTCGGCTTGGGCCTCGGCGCATTTGGATTCCACGAGGTTTGGGTGCGTCGAGCGGCGTCAGGCGCTCCAGAGTTGGTGGTCGAGGGACGGGCACTCGAGTTGGCGATCGCTGCGGGCGTGCGTCGGTGGCATGTGAGCCTGTCGCACGGTGATGCCGTTGCGATTGCCCATGTGGTGGCTGAATGATTGCCGTCATCACCCCCGATCAGGCTCGGGCCGCCGATGCTGCATCGCCGGTGCCGATGGCAACGTTGATCGGTCGTGCGGGGTCGGCCGTTGCCCGTACGGCCGTGTCGATGATGGGTGGAACATATGGTCGCACGGTCGTGGTCATCGCGGGGCCGGGCAACAACGGCGCCGATGGTCGTCATGCCGCACGACTACTGAGCGATCGTGGATGCCGGGTGGTCGTCGTTGGCACCGATCCACCGCCGGTTGACATCCTCGACGCCGTCGGCCATGCCACGGGTGGTGTCGATCTCGTGATCGATGCGGCCTATGGCACCGGGTTCCGAGGATCGTGGGATCCGCCCGCTGTTGCTGATGCGTTGGTGTTGGCGGTGGATGTGCCATCGGGGTTAGATGCGATGACCGGTCGGTTTGATCGGGTGCTGTCTGCGTCGGTCACGGTGACCTTTCAAGCGGCGAAGCCGGGGCTGCTGTTTGGTGATGGCCCAGCGGTTGCCGGTCGTATCGAGGTGGTTGACCTCGGCCTGTCGCTGCCTGAGCCTTACGCACAATGGCTCACCGTTGACGATGTGGCGGGGTGGTTGCCGCGGCGAGCACCTGGTGCACATAAGTGGACGACGGCCGTGCGACTCGTCGCTGGTTCTGATGGCATGTCTGGTGCCGGCAGCTTGGCGGCCCGTTCGGCGTTTCGGGCTGGCGCAGGCATGGTGCGGTGGTCACATGTGGGCGGTGCCGTTGCCGACCCGATCGAGGCCGTACGTGAACGCTTACCAGACACCGGTTGGTCGTCGATGGTGCTGAGCGACCTCGACCGTTTCGGCGCCGCGGTCGTCGGGCCGGGGCTCGGGCGGCTGGGTCCGACTGCAGACGAGGCGGCAGCGTTGATCTTTTCGAGTTCGCTGCCATTGGTGATCGATGGTGATGCGTTGTTCGCGCTGACCTGGAATCCGCATGGGTCGCCGGCAACATTGCGCAACCGAACCGGTCCGGTGGTGATCACCCCACACGACGGTGAATACGCGACGTTGATGGGCGAACCTCCGGGTGATGACCGCATTGCAGCTGCTAACCGCCTCGTTGCCGAAACAGGTGCTGTGGTCGTACTGAAGGGCCCGACCACGGTCATTGCAGCACCTGATGGGCGCACGTGGCTGGTGAACGTCGGCGATGAACGCTTAGCAACTGCCGGTACCGGTGATGTGCTGAGCGGAGTGATCGGTGCCTTCCTTGCGGCGGGACTGCCAGCGTGGCGGGCAGCAGCTGTGGCGGCGTGGATCCATGGCGATGCCGCACGGCGTTGTGCCTACGGTGCGACCGCCTCAGATATCGCTGATGCCATCGCTCCGGCGATGGCATCAGCTCTCGAGGGCCTCACCCGATGATGCGCAGCTCATTCGTCGCCGTTGCGGTGGCAGTCGCGCTGCTCGGCGGAGTGGTGACCGCCTCAGGGCCGCTGACCCTCGATGATGGCGCCGTCGCAGGTGCGCCAGCGGTGCGTCTCTCAACTCCGGAGAGTGTGCTCGTGATTGGCGACTCGTCAGCAGCGTCGCTGCGCTGGGTCCCTGGAGCAGCGACGGCATTGCGTGGGGCGACGATCGTTCTCGATCTCGAATCGTGTCGTCGATTAGTCGATCGCTCCTGTCGTGGACGTGAGGGACGTACTCCTCCAACGGCGTTGGAGGCGTTGCGTGACAACGGCGACGTGCACACGACGCTCGTCGTTGCAACCGGGTACAACGACACGGCACATGCGCATGAGCGTGCCTTTCCCGAGATCACCGACGCAGCGATTCGGCTGGGTTACGAACGGGTGATCTGGCTGACCCTTCGTTCTGATGTGGATTACGTCTCGCCCTCCGAGACGGGGAATCATCTCGAGTTCGCAGCAGCGAATCGAGTGATCGCTCGTCGCGCTGCGCAGGCCACCGGCATTGACGTGATCGTTGCGGATTGGGGTGCGTACAGCGCTGATCATCACGAGTGGTTCACGACCGACGGCGTGCACCATCGCGCTCAAGGTGCGTGGGCCTTTGCGGACTATCTCTCCCGACTGCTCGCCGCTCTCGACGGCCGTGCATGCCCGACGCCGAGCGCGCCGTTCACCATTCCTGAGAACCCATGTCGCAATCCTGACACCACGGGGCCGATTGCTGATATCGGTGGGTTGTATCCATTGATCGACAGCGACATCTTGTGTTACGAGATCGGGCCGAATCGCACCACACTGTGCGCGAGCGACACTCACGTCATTGCGATGACTCGCGAACTTGCGTACGGCGATGTGGGCGACGATGTCGAGGCGTTACAAGTGCGGCTCTCACGAATCGGTTACCCGGTCTCGCCGGCCTCTGGCGAGTATCTCGAACAGACCCAAGCTGCGGTGGCGGCGTTCCAATCGGCGAAAGGTCTTGACGGCACGGGTCAGGCAGATCGTGCCACGTTGGTAGCGCTCGGTTTTGAGGTGGTGCTCCAATGAGGGTGGACTCGAGGTGGCGTGCACCGCATCGTTGGTCGGGTGTCGATGTTGATCGTGCAGCGATCATCGGCAATGTCGCAGCGCTCGTCGAGCGTGCGGTGCCGGCCGAAGTGTGGGCCGTGGTCAAAGCCGACGGGTATGGGCACGGCGACGTCGAGACGGCGCATGCAGCGATTGCTGCTGGAGCAACTGGCTGTGCGGTGGCGTTGATCGACGAGGGCGAACGGTTACGTGCCTCGGGTATCGCAGTGCCGATCCTCGTGCTCAGTGAGCAACCCTTCGAATTCAGCGATCGGCTCATTGCTGCCGATCTCACCCCAACGGTGTACTCAAGTCGTGCAGTGACCGACCTTGGTGTTGCGGCGACACGTGTCGGCAAGGTGATTGACGTTCACGTGAAGGTCGATTCGGGGATGCAGCGCGTTGGGATCTCGCCAGAGCAATTGATCGAGTTACTCCAACATGTCGATGCCACGACCGGTGTTCGTCTCGGCGGCGTGTGCACCCATCTCGCCGTGGCCGACGATCCGTCGCACCCAGCGACTGCGCAGCAACTGGCGGTGTTCGATGCTGCAGTTGCGCCAGCACGCCAGGCGGGCTTAGTCGGTGACGATGTCATCATCCACGTAGCGAACTCTGCGGGAGCGCTGTGCCACGGTGACGCGCGTCGCGATGTCGTTCGTTGTGGGATCGCGGTGTACGGCATCGATCCATCTGATGAGGTTCGGCTCGATCGGGCCCAGTTCCGGCCAGCCATGCGTTGGTGGGCACGGGTGTCGCTCGTCAAAGAGGTCGCCGCTGGTTCGCATGTGTCATATGGCTGGCGTCATCGCGTCGATGTGGATACGCGCATCGCCACGGTGCCCGTTGGCTATGCCGACGGGGTACCTCGGCGTTGGTCAGCAGTAGGTGGCACGGTTCTCATCGGTGGTCGTGAGCGGCCGGTTGTTGGCGTGGTGACGATGGATCAACTGATGGTCGACCTCGGCGCTGATCCCGATGGTGTTGATCCCGTTGTGGTTGGTGATGAGGTCGTGTTGATCGGCCAGCAAGGTGCTGCATCGCTGCCGGTCGAGGAATGGGCTCGCCGACTCGGGACGATTGGCTACGAGATCGTGTGTGGAATCTCCTCGCGAGTCCCGCGGCGTGTCGTGGGCACGACGCCAGAGCACTCGTAGCATCGACGGTGCAATGGAACTGCACACGGCATCACCGAGCGACACCAGAGAGGTTGCGGCCGCCATCGCGCGGCTGGCGCGCAGTGGTGACATCGTGTTGCTCACGGGCGACATGGGTGTCGGAAAGACCGTGTTCGCTCAGGGTTTTGGCGCCGCGCTTGGCGTGGCTGAGCCAATGACCTCGCCAACGTTCACCCTGGTGAATTCGTATCAGTGCGGTTCGCTCACCCTGCATCATGCTGATCTCTATCGCCTCGAACGAACCGGTGAAGTTGCCGATCTCGCGCTCGCCGAGTTAGCCGAATTCAGCGGTGTGTTGCTCGTCGAGTGGGGCGAGGCGGCGGCCGCAACGGTGCGTGACCATCTCGAGGTGCATCTCGATGTTGACGACGCCGACGCCGATGCTCTCGACGAGGTGACCGGCCGCACGATCGAGATCTCGGCCATCGGGCCGTCGTGGGCGCAGCGCTATGGCCGACTCACCGAGGCGTTAGCGAGATTCGCATGTTGATCCTCGGCATCGAAAGCGCGACCGAGTCAGTTGGCGTCGCTCTTGGTGGACACGATGGCGTGATCGCAGCAGTGGAGATCGCCAGAGGCAGGCGCCACGCGGAGTCAATCGTGCCAGCGGTGCAGTTCGTCTGTCGCCAAGCCGATGTTGACCTCGCAGAGGTCGGTGTGGTCGCCGTCGACATTGGGCCTGGGTTGTTCACCGGTATGCGGGTCGGTATTGCCACCGCCAAAGCACTGGCCATGGCACTTCGCGTCCCGATGATCGGCATCACATCCCTCGATCTGTTGGCATTTCCGGCTCGTCACTCTGATCGGGTGGTGGTCCCAGTCATCGATGCCCGCAAAGGTGAGGTGTTCTGGGCGATGTATCGCCATGTCCCCGGTGGGGTGCAACAGGTCATGGCCCCAACGGTTGGCTCGGTCGAGGATCTCGCTGCTGATCTCATGGCGCGTGGACAAGAGTCGCTCTGTCTTGGGGATGGTGCCGAGCGTCATCGTGAGGTGCTCGCCGATGTGCACCACTGCGAAGTAGCAGGCCCTCGTCACCCCTCGGCAGGTGCGCTCGTTGAGTTGGCGCATGCGCGCGCCGTGCGGGAGGAATTCGTCGATCATCACGAGATCGCTCCGGTGTATCTGCGAGTGCCCGATGCCCAGATCAATTGGAGCACCAGGCAGGTTCGGCCATGAGCGATTGGGTGATCGAAACGATGCGTCGACGGCACCTGCGTCGAGTCCTGGACATCGAGTCGGTCACGTATGAGCGGCATTGGTCGCGAACGGTGTTCGAAGACGAGTTGGCACAGGTGGCGAGCGGTGGACGGCACTATGTCGTTGCACGGTCGGGGCGCCGAGTACTCGGCTACGCCGGGCTGTGGGTGATCGATTCGCCGACGGGTGCGCAGGCGCATGTGACCAACATCGTGGTGGCCGACACCGAGCGCCGGCGTGGCATTGGCGCAGCGCTGATGGGACATCTCGCTGTCGAGGCCCGCCGTCGCGGAGCGGTGGCCTGGACACTCGAAGTTCGGGCGTCGGCCACGCCAGCGCATGAGATGTATCGACGATTTGGTTTCTCGCCGGCTGGTGTTCGTAAGGGCTACTACGAGCGAGGTGAAGATGCGCTCGTGATGTGGTGTCACGAACTCGGTGATGACGACTACCTCGAGCGCTGTGGCATTGGCGCTGCGGGTGAGAGGAGGGCGCAATGACTGTCGATGAACACACGTTGGTGCTCGGCGTGGAGACGAGTTGTGATGAAACGGCCGCCGCTCTCGTGCTCGGGGGGGACGACGTGATTTCGAGCGTGGTGTCGAGCCAAATCGATCTGCACGCTGAGTTCGGTGGTGTGGTGCCCGAAGTTGCGAGCCGAGCGCACCTCGAGTCGTTGAATCCGGTGGTGGCGCGCGCCATCGTCGAAGGCGGTATTGACCCATCGCGAATTGATGCGGTGGCGTGCACCATTGGACCTGGACTCATCGGCGCGTTGTTGGTCGGTGTGTCAGCGGCCAAAGCGCTTGCCTTGGCGTGGGACGTTCCTTTTGTCGGTGTGAACCACCTCGAGGCGCATCTCTACGCCGCATTCTTGGAGGACACGAACCTGCAGTTCCCGCTGGTGGTGTTGCTGGTGTCGGGTGGTCACACGATGCTCGTCGAGATGAGGGATCACGGTGACTATCGCTTGCTTGGTCGAACGATCGACGATGCAGCAGGCGAGGCGTTCGACAAGGTAGCGCGGTTCTTGGACCTCGGTTACCCGGGTGGGCCTGCCATCGATCGGGCGTCGGATGCGGGTGATCCCGATGCGATCAGGTTCCCTCGGGCGATGATGGATGACGGGCTTGATTTCAGCTTCAGTGGTCTGAAGACCTCGGTGCTGAACTACGTCCGGCGTGAACCTGATGTGGCCTCGGTCGATGTCGCCGCCTCGTTACAGCAGGCCGTCATCGATGTGCTGGTGCACAAGGCTCGTCGGGCAGCGCATGAGGTCGGCGCTACCGGGATCGTGCTCGGTGGGGGTGTGGCAGCGAATCGGTTGTTGCGGGCAGAAATCGCTGCAGCGTGTGCGGCGGACGGCATCGGAGCGTTCTTGCCGAGCCGTGAGATGTGCACCGACAATGCGGCGATGATTGCGGCTGCGGGATGGCACCGACTTCGCGCCGTCGGACCGAGCCCATTGGACATCGGGGCATTTCCGACGATGCCGCTGCTTGATCAGGCGCTGATCCGATGACGGGACGAATTCCGCTGCGGATCGGCGGGTATGAGCCGGCTGCTCCCGTGGTCTTGGCGCCGATGGCTGGGGTGACCAATGCCGCCTACCGACGAATCTGTCGCTCCTTTGCTCCCGGACTCGTCTACGTCAACGAAATGGTGATGGCCACTGCGGTGGCGCACCGCAACGACAAAACGCTGCGGATGATGTCGTTCGCTGCCGATGAGCAACCGCGCAGCCTCCAGATCTACGGCAGCGATCCCGCACAGGTCGGCTTGGCCGTGCGCATGGTGTGCGAAGAGGGTCGGGTCGATCATGTGGATCTCAACTTCGGGTGTCCTGCGGCAAAAGTGACCCGCAAAGGTGGTGGGGCGGCGGTGCCGGCGCGTCCAGCGTTGTTGCGTGCCATCATGCGCGCGGCAGTCGACGGCGCGGCACCGTTTGGTGTCCCGGTGACCGCGAAGTTTCGGATGGGTCTCACCGATGAGCTGCGGACCGATCTCAACGCTGGCGTGATTTGTGCCGATGAAGGCGCAGCGTGGGTCGCATTGCACGCCCGGACCGTGGAACAGCACTACTCGGGTGACGCGCGCTGGGATGCGATTGCGGCGTTGAAGGCGGCGGTCGTCGACGCAGGACATCACATTCCGGTCCTTGGAAACGGCGATGTGTGGGAAGCACACGATGGTGTCCGGATGATGGAGATGACCGGATGCGATGGTGTGGTGATCGGTCGTGGTTGCCTTGGCCGGCCGTGGCTGTTTCGCGACCTTGTCGATGCGTTATCTGGCCGACCGGTCGCACCGCCGCCGCGCCTTCGTGACGTGGCGCTGGTGATCGCCGATCATGCTCGCGCACTGGTCGAGCATTACGAGGCTGATGGTGTGGGCCGGTCGGGTCGCAGGGTCGCGGGCGAAGATCTCGCCATGCGTGATTTCCGCAAGCATGCCTCGTGGTATCTCACTGGTTATCCGGTTGGCCCTGAGGCCCGCCGGCGGTTCTCGATGGTGTCATCGCTTGGTGAACTCGATGATCTTCTCGCTGGACTCGATCCATTGGCGGAACTTGTTCCGGGCGGTGAGCGGATTAAGCGGGGCCACACCAACGGACCGATTCGGGTGGCACTGCCAGAGGGGTTTCTCCAAGCCGAACACCCTGAGCTCGATATGACCATCCCCGATGACGATGCAGCGATGGCGGTGTCGGGTGGCTGAATTGGTGTTGGCTTCTGGCTCACCGCGGCGACGCGAGATGTTGTTGTCGCTTGGTGTCAATTTTCGGGTCGAACCCGCCGATGTGGACGAGTCGTGGGTCGATGGCGAAGATCCGGTGGCGTACGTGACACGTGTTGCGGGTTCTAAGGCGGCCGCGGTGCGCGAGCGTATGGCTAGGACTGCCGTCGTGTTGGCAGCTGATACCACCGTCGATCTCGACGGCGTGATCCTCGCCAAACCGATCGATGGTGCTGAGGCCACGGCGATGTTGCGGTCGTTGTCAGGTCGATCGCATGACACCCATACCGCCGTGGTCGTCGCCGGACCCGCCGGGTTCGACACCGTGGTGGTGACGACGAGCGTTCGGTTCCGTCAACTATCCGATGCCGAGATCGCTTGGTACGTGGAAACCGGTGAGCCACTCGACAAGGCGGGGGCCTACGGAATTCAGGGGCCTGCGGCAGCGTTTGTCGAATGGGTTCGTGGCTCGGTCTCCAATGTGGTGGGGTTGCCACTCGCCGAAACCGTAGGACTGCTGCGCCAGGCCGGCGTCATCATCGCCGGCGATTAGCACTCGACCGTTCCGGTTGCTAACGCGGGGGTCGGTCCTCTAACCTTGGCACTCGCACGAACCGAGTGCTAATTGCTCAGTTCGACATCCCCAAACCCTGTTCACGCCAACGGAGGCATGCAACATGAACCTGAAGCCGCTGGATGACCGCATCGTCGTCAAGCCCAACGAGGCCGAGACTCAGACCGCATCTGGTCTCGTGATCCCCGACACCGCGAAGGAGAAGCCCCAGCAGGGCACCGTCCTTGCTGTTGGGCCCGGCAAGCGCGCCGAGTCGTCGGGTGAGTTGATCCCGCTCGACATCAAGGTGGGCGACACCGTCCTGTATTCGAAGTACGGCGGCACCGAGGTGTCCGTCGGCGCCGACGATCTGCTGGTGCTGTCGAGCCGCGACGTGCTCGCCATCGTGGAGAAGTGAGGTCACCATGTCAAAGATCCTGAAATTCGACGACGAAGCTCGTCGCTCCCTCGAGGCCGGCGTCAACAAGCTGGCCGATGCCGTCAAGGTGACGTTGGGGCCAAAGGGCCGCAATGTCGTGCTCGACAAGAAGTTCGGCGCGCCGACCATCACCAATGACGGTGTGTCGATCGCCAAGGAAATCGAGCTCGAAGACCCGTTCGAGAACATGGGTGCACAGCTCGTCAAGGAAGTAGCGACCAAGACCAACGACGTCGCCGGTGACGGCACGACGACCGCAACGGTCCTCGCTCAGGCAATGGTCCAGGTCGGCATGAAGAACGTCGCTGCGGGTGCGAACCCGATGGGCGTGAAGAAGGGCATCGAGAAGGCTGTCAAGGCTGCTGTCGATTCGATCCTGGCGCAGGCCAAGGAAGTCGACGACAAGAACGACATCGCCAGCGTCGCCACCATCTCGGCGGCTGACTCGTCGATCGGCGAGGTCATCGCCGACGCCATCGACAAGGTCGGCAAAGACGGCGTCGTGACGGTCGAGGAGTCGAACACGTTCGGCACCGAGCTCGAGTTCACCGAGGGCATGCAGTTCGACAAGGGCTACCTGTCGCCGTACTTCGTGACCGATCCTGAGCGTCAAGAAGCAGTC
>JAPOJQ010000003.1 GCA_029978335.1 Actinomycetota bacterium | reverse complement strand
CGGTCGCGTGAGCCGGTGAACCCATCGACGCGTTCGGCGGCGATGGCGTTGATTCGTTCGATGTGTGCTGAGTCGGTTGATGAGCGGGTGCTGATCGGGTTCGACTTCTCGTTTGGCTACCCGGCGGGATTCGCTCAGGCCTTGACGGGATCCTCTGAGTGGTCGGCGCTGTGGTCGTGGATGGCGGAACACATCAGCGACGATGACCGCAACCTAAATGATCGCCTTGATGTTGCCGCTGCGGTGAACTCTCGACTCGGATCTGGGCCGTTTTGGGGGTATCCCGGGGCGACCCGCAGCGATGGTCTTGGTCGTTCTCGTCCGTCGACGTATGCACCGTTCGATGCGTTCCGGCTTGCTGAGCATCGGGTGCGCGCCGCGGGTCATCGTCCGTTCTCGGCCTGGCAGTTGGCGTATCCGGGAAGTGTGGGCAGCCAAATGATGCTCGGCATGCGTGCCCTCGAGTTGTTGCGTCGTGATCCAGTGTGTGGGACGCGGCTGCGAGTGTGGCCGTATGAGACCGGACTCGGGCCTGACTCGGGTGTGATCAAACCGGGGCAGGTGATGATCGCAGAGATCTGGCCTTCGATGTTCCCGCTCGACGTCGCGCTGCACCCAGTACGTGATGCTGCCCAGGTGCTGACGATGGTGGCTCACATCACTGAACTCGATCGTGGTGGGCAACTTGGCTCGTGGTTCGATCCGATGCTCAGCGGTGACGAACGTGCCGTGGTCGTGGCTGAGGAGGGGTGGACGCTCGGCGTTCTCTGATTGCTCAGCAGTTGCCGAGCGCCGAACGGGTGCGGAGGCCGACGGTGCCGAGGTGACCAGCACCCCACGAGTTCCATTCCCGGGTGCTGGCGATGGCGTCGAGCACCGGGAGTCGGTCGAGGTGGTCACCCCACACCCGTCCGCCGCAGTGGCTGCGGGTTGATCGGACGATGACTTCGAACTCGTCGCCCGTCATCCCGGCGACGGTGACCTTGCCGGCGGCGTCGGTGGTGCCGACGTAGACCTCGTCGGTGGCGAGGGAAAGTACGCCGACTCGCACGCCGGCGAGCGGGGCGAAAGTGCGGGAGTCGACGATGGTGGCGGTGATCGTCTGATCGGTTGGCCAGTCCGGTGCAGCTTGGGCGGCTCCGGCGGTGGAGATGAGGCCGACTGCGGCGATGGCGCTGGCGACGAGGGTACGGATGGTGCTGTGTGAACGGGTCATGCCATCTAGAGCACCGACCGCGATGGTTCTCGCAGCTTTTTCGAAATTATCGAAGGTGCGAGGTGACGAGCGTTCGGAACACGTGCTCGCTCTGCGCTCCGACGACGGTGTCGACCACTTGGGAGTGCTTCATGAACTTGAGCAGTGGGATTGAACGAGCCTCGAATTTCTGAGCGGTGAGCGGGTTGGCGTCGACGTCGACTTTCACGATTTTGAGTCGTCCGGCGAACTCGGTCGATAGCCGTTGGAGGATCGGCGCGATCTGACGACACGGCCCGCACCACGCTGCCCATAGGTCGACGAGCACGAGTTGGTTGGTGTCGACCGCGGTGTCGAACGAATCGTCGTTGGCATCGACCAGCCACGGCAGATCAACGTGGCACGAAGCGCACCGCGGTGTGCCGTTCGATGAGACCGGCACGCGGTTCTTTGTTCCGCATGAGGGGCAGGCGGTGACGGCACTAGCGGTCATGTGGCGAAGGGTAGCGATGTGTTTCCCCAGCGGTGAAGAGCGAATGCACCCGTAATT
Source organism: Actinomycetota bacterium (assembly GCA_029978335.1). Taxonomy (GTDB): domain Bacteria; phylum Actinomycetota; class Acidimicrobiia; order Acidimicrobiales; family Ilumatobacteraceae; genus Casp-actino5. Next base: position 113,929 of record JAPOJQ010000003.1, on the reverse strand, counting down.
CCGCCGCATGGACCGTGACGGTCTCACTACGTTCCCGACCCCTTGCCGGCACTACCCGAAAAGGAGGAGGTCATGCCCTACGTCGTGCTGATTGCTTTCGTCCCACTAACTGCTGCAGCCGTCATTGATATCGCCACCCGGCGACTCCCCAATCGATTGGTGGGGTCTGGCGCTGTGATCGCCGCAGTTATTGCGGTGGCCACACACTCGACGGTGGATGCTGCGATCGGCGCAGCAGTGTTCTGCACACCCCTGCTGATCGCGCATCTCATCGACCCGGGTGGCCTCGGTTTTGGCGATGTCAAACTCGGTGCAGCGCTCGGCATCGCCGTCGGTTCGGTCGACTGGCGCTTCGTGCTCCCTGCGCTCGGCACGGCCTGCGTTGCTGCGCTTGTATGGGCCGCTGTTCGACGGGTGCGTAGCGTGGCATTCGGCCCAGCACTCGTTGGCGGCGCCGCCACGATGCTCGTGATCGGCGGTGTGGTATGACCGCCACGAGTCAGCGCATGCGGGTGGGCGTGGGCGTTGCCCTTGTAGTAGTGGCCATTGTCGGCAATCTGGTGCTGTACACCTCAGCGGCGGCGACGAAGCCGGTGTTGCAGGTGGTGCGTGACGTTCCGGCTGGGGCGCAACTCTCGAGTGACGACCTCCGCCAAGTCGAGGTCGGTGCGCTCGACCCTTCGATACGCGTTCTCGACGGTGCAACCCTTGGAGCCGTGGTCGGCATGTATGCGCGCACCCGCATCGTGTCGGGTTCGTTGGTAGTCGACCAACTCCTTCAACAGCAACCGTTGGTAGCAAAGGGTTCAGCGGTTGTTGCCCTCCCACTTCCCGCCGGTGAAATCCCGAGCGGACTTCGCGAGCGGTCCGTTGTCGACATCGTGCTTTCCCCAGATCGCCAGACCGTCGAGCGGGTCACCGCCGACATCAGATCAGGCCTCGCTCCGGTTGGCGTGGACCCTGATGATCTTTTGCCGCCAACCGTGATCATCACGGGTGTCGTTGCCGCGTTGCCGAGTGTCGACAACTCGGTCACTGGTGAGCACTCTATTTCCATCGAGGTGGCACATGACGACGCCTATCTCGTGGTTGCGCATCCGGCACCGCGGGTGGTGTTGTTGCCCAGCGAGGAGCCCACTGGTGGTTGAGGCGCCAGCTCTGGAGGTCATCGATCGCGTGGCCGACCGATTGGTGTCGGCGATCGAGAACGATCATCCGTCACCGGATCGGCCATCCCTGATCGACGATCGTCGACGCCAGCAGCTGCTCGTTGGACACTGGGTTGGCGAGGAGCTTCGCGGGATCGATCGGGTCCGTGCTGAGGCGGGCCAGCCGCCGCTCGGCCACCGTGAACGGGTTGACCTCATGGATCTCGTGGTTGCCGAGGTTCTCGGCGCCGGTCCACTCGAGCGGTTTCTCAACGATCCCGCGGTTGAAGAGATCGATGTCAACTCGGCAGAGCACACCTGGGTGACGACAGTTGATGGACGCAAGGTCGACGCGGGTCGGCTGTGGGCTGATGATCGAGAGCTCACCGCGTTTCAGAAGCGTTTCGCGCGACGAATGTCAGCCACTGGTGAGGGGCGGCTCGACACGTCGGCACCCATGGCGACACTCCAGACCACGAGTGGGGCTCGCGTGGTCATGGTGCTCGGGGGCGAAGGTGAACACGGTATTTCCCCGCATCCGAGGATGGCTATTCGCCGCTTCACGGTGCAACGCGCTGGGCTCGCTGGCCTTGCCACACGGGGCTTGTTCGACGTCTCGATGGTGCCGCAACTCGAGGCTCTCGTGCGGGCGGGTTTCACCATGCTCATCTCTGGTCCGCCTGGCGCAGGTAAGACGACGCTGCTCGTCGAGATGCTCGGCGCAGTCGACCCGCGAGAGCGCATCGTCACCGTTGAACGACACTTACTCGAGTTGCGACTCGAAGATGATCCACGCCACCCGGATGCGCTGGCGTTGCACACCAGGGGAGCGAACTCTGAAGGCGAGGGGGCCATCTCGACCCGCTCGTTGGTCGAACTCACTCGGCGCCTCAATCCCGACCGTGTGGTCGTCGGCGAACTCGTGGAGGACGAAGCACTCGACATGCTCGACGTTGCGTCGATGTGTGCTCGGGGGTCGCTGGCGACCATTCACGCGCATACCGCCGACGTGGTCCTGCATCGTCTTGCGTACTACGTGGCGAAGTCGAACACCTCGTTACCCGAATTTGCCGTGTGGAACCTCATCGCTCAAACCGTCGACTTCGTGGTGCACATCGATCTCGTTCGCAATGTTGGTTCGACCGCAACCGCTCGTCGCGTGGTGTCGCTGATCGAGGTGGGGGGAGCGGGTGAGATCGGCGGTGTGAGCACGACCGAAGTCTTCGCAGCTGACGACGATCAGCGGTTGCGACAGGTTGCGCCGATCTCCCAGCGTCGACTTAAGCGGCTAGGGCGCGCCGGCGAGGATCCGGCACTCTTTCTCACCTGGGAGGCGCCGTGATCTCCGGGACGCCGAGTGTGATCGTGCTCTCGCTGGTGGCGGTCAGCGGCATCGCACTCGTCATGAGTCGCTCAATCTCCGGGCCACGACGGTCGCTTGAGGCGCGTTCACTGATTCGCGTCGCGCTCGCCGTGGTGTCCATGGCGACCGTAGCGATCGTGTCTGGATGGGTCCCCGCTGCGGTCGTCACCGGTGCTGCAGTGCTGCTGGTGACGAGGTTCGCACCCTCCACACGTGCGCGCGCTGCATCGATTGCCGATGGTGATGCGCTTGCGACATGGATTGAGTCGGTTCGTGATCTTCTCCTCGCGGGCGAACAGCCGGTGGGGGCGATTATCGGTTCGGTCAGGGTCTGTCCTGACGCGCTGCGTCCTGCAGTGCGTCGACTCGCAGCGGGGCTTGGTCGTCATGACCTCGAAGCGGTGCTTCGCGAGTTCGCTGATGACCTCGACGACCCGATCGGTGATCTGGTGGCGATCGGTCTGCTCATTGCGCTTCGGCGAGGTGCCCGTACTGCGGCGGTATTGGGCTCATTGGCTGAACAGGTGCGATTTCAGTCCGAGCGTCGACGTCTCGTCGAGGCGGAACGGGCGCCTGCACGGCGTGAGGTATCGATGCTCGTGGCGATTATGACGTCGCTGTTGGCTGCGCTTCTGTTCGCTGGCAGGAGTTCATTTCTCGACGCCTACGACACGATCGAGGGTCAGAGCATCCTCGTCGTTGCGATCGTGGTCTTTGCCGCCCTGATCCGTCGAACTGCCTCACTCTCCGTCTTCCCACAGCCAGCTCGGTTCTTTGGAGGTGTCCGGCCATGAGTTCTCTGGCGTGGCTCATGCTGTGGTCGACGGTTGGTGTCGGTGGTGTGCTCCTCGCTTCCGCTCCTGCCATGTCGTCGAGTGTCGGGTGGGTGCATCAACTGCGCTTTGGATTGTCAACCGCTGATCTGGCGGTGCTTCAGCGATCACGCCATCAACATCTGGTCACGCTGGCGGCGTGGGCTGGCGTTGGTGGTGTGGTGCCGTTCGTGGTGGTTGGTGGTGCACGAGTCATCGGGCTGATCGACCTGTCGTTCACCGTCCCAGTCGGGCTTGCGCTGCTCGGAGCATCTGTTGCAGGGGCCGTGTCGATGCGTTCGATGAAAGAACAGGTGGCGGCGGCACGGATGTCGTTACGTCATCAACTCACCGCTTACGTGGATGTGGTCACGATGTTGGTGGCGGGTGATAGCGGTCATGAAGGGGCGCTGGAACAGGCGGCGACCGTCGGGGAGGGTGTGCTGTTCGCTGAGTTGCGACGCGCCTTACGTGAACATGCGACCCGTGGCGGCGCCCCCGTTGATGCACTCGATGCAACTGCAGATGTCTTTGGACTTGATGACCTCCGACACATCACTGCAGCGATTGCACTCGCCGGAACCGAAGGCGCCCCGCTCGTTCGCAGCCTGAGTGCTCGGGCGTCGAGTTTGCGGTCGTCCCTCGCAAGCCAACAAGAACTGGAAGCGCGCCTTCGCACTAGCCGGCTCACAGGCCCCATCGTGGGTATGGCGCTGGTGTTCATGGTGCTCGTCATCTACCCCGCACTCTCAATCTCCCCGTGACCACGGGGCGACCTGACAAGGAGAACAACATGGACAACACCATCCTCACTACCGCACTCACCCATCAGGTGGCGCATCACGCACGGCGTGTATCAGGTGATCGCGGCGCGGTTTCACTCGAGCAAGTGCTCTGGTTCGTTGCATCCGGAGTGAGCGTTGCTGTGGTTGCTGGGGTGCTGTGGGGCCGTATCCGGACCCAGGCAGCAACCCCGATTCAGTTGCCTTCAGCGCCGTGACCGGTCGAATGACGTCGGACGCTGGCGCAGCCGGTTCGTTATCGATGGTGTTGCTCGTTCCCGTGTTCTGCATGCTTGCCACCATGGGCGTGCAGGCAGCCCTATGGGGATATGCACGCAGCGAGGTGCGTGCCGTGGCGCGTGCTTCGTCGTCAATGGCAGCACGTGGAGCCGTCAGTGAAGCAGCTGCGGAGTCATCGGCGCGGGCATCGCTCGCATCGATTGAGGGATTCGATGCGCACATCGTCGACGTGCAACAGCGAAATGGCGTTGCCGTGACCCGCGTCGCGGGGCAAGTGCCCGGCTTGCTGCACGGTCTGGCATCGACGATCGATGTGACCGAGTCCGTGCCGATCGAAGGATGGCGACCGGGGTGGTGAGGTGTGGTTCCGACCGCGGTGCTGCAGAAATGCTTGGGCTGGTGCTGATGACACCGATGGTTGTTGGCGTTGCCGTTCTCGTCGTCATGCTCGGACTCGAGGTCGATCGCAACGCACTCAGTCATTCGGCGGCAGCCGCGGCAGCACAGGCAGCTGCGTTAGAGCGAAATCGTGCGACTGCGCAGTCAGCAGCAATCGCTGCCGTGCGCTCGATGATTGACGACGATTCGATCTGCCCTCATCCAGATCTTCGAGTCGATCTCGATGACCATCGTGCTGGCGGTTCAGTCGACGTTGTGGTCCGGTGTGGTTCGTCAGTTGGCACGTCGACTGCATCCGTTGATCGCTTTCGATGGTCGGAGCCGTGATGGCGCGTGACGAGCGCGGCTCTGCCGTCGTGGCATCGTTGGTGGCGCTGGCGACGCTGACCTTTGGCGCGGTGGTCTGGATGGCTCGCGACGTCTCGACGACGATGGCGCGAAGAGCTGACGCTTCGGACATCGCGTTTCAATCGGCGCGTGCCGGCGCCCAAGGGCTCGATATTGCGGCACTCCGTGGATCGGATCCAGTCGTTCGTCTCGACCCACTCGAGGCGAGACGACGTGCCAACGAGGCCGCGTTGACGATGTTCGCAGTTGCTGACCTCAATGGTCGGATCGTCAGCGTTGACGTCGGTGAGGACCGTGTCGCGGTCGTGGTCGAGGTCGTCGCTCCGACGGCTCTGATCGAAGGACGGGCGACGGTGCTCGCCCAACGAAACTGAGGAGGTTGCGTGATGAACAAGATGACCCGTCGGTTGGTTTCCGTGCTTGGCATGGTGGTCACACTCTCAACACCGTTGTTGTTGGTGGCGTGTGCCCAGGTTCGGTTCGGCGGGTGGTCGCCGTTGCACGGTTCGGGTCCGCTATCGGGTTGGGTGTGGCGAGCAGCCGATGTGCTGACAGAGCCAGTCACGCCATCTCTCGTGGTCGATGCCATTGTGCGTCTTGGACTGGTTGTCGGGTGGATGGCTGTTGTTGCCGTCGTGGTGTCAATGCCGGCCGAAGTGCGGGCGCTTCGCTCGGGTGCGGTGGGTCGATCGGGTCTACCCGCCCGGTTGGCTCGCTGCGTCGTTGGCGGAGTGTTGATGATTGCGCAACCGTTGACGGGTGCGTTGGGCTCGGCGCTGGCCGCTGAAGCGGTGCCGGTTGACGAAGCGGTGATCGATGGGGCATCAAGCGAGGTTGTGAGGACCGCCGCGTCGTGGGTTGTGGAATCTGGCGACTCGGTCTACGGCATCGCGGAGCGTCTTGCAGACGGTGATCTCAGCCGTGTCTTCCCCATCGCCGATGGCATCCTCGAATTGAACCTTGGTCGGGTGATGAGCGATGGGTCGGTGTTCGCCTCACCAGCGATGATTCGCCCAGGATGGCACCTCGACCTCCCTGAAGCGGTGGCGTCAGCGGACTCAGTCGTCGACATTGAGCCAGAGGTCGTGCCCGAGGAGACGCCTGTCGTCGTGCCAGTCGAACCCGTTGTCACCGTCGACGTGGAGCCCACCGCAGCACCCGTCATCGCCGACTGCGAGGTCGACGAACCGGTGGTCGCCGCACCGAGCACGCAGACCCAAACGCCGGATGGACGGTGGGTTGAGATTGCGGGAGCGACGATGCTCGCTGCTGGTGTCGTCGGTGGTGTCGCAGCGAGGCGCCGTCGTGGATTGCGTCGCGTGCGGCTAGGTCAACGGCCACGGGGACATGCGCCGGCGCTTGTCGAGGTGGAACGGACGGTGATGGCAGGGGCCGTTGGACTTGATGCGCTTGATCGGATGGTTCGACTCGACGTGGCGATCCGTTCTGCTCTGCCGTTCCTCGTCGGCGCAGGTAGCAGCATTCGCTGGGTTGAGATCGAGACACAAGGACTGGTTCGTCTCGTTGTCGATGGGGTGGTTGATCTTCCCGAGCCGTGGCATCCAGTTGGGGAGTTCAGATGGGAACTCATCGATTTCCCTGACGTCAGCGATGGGGTATTCCCGTGCCCAACGGTCGTGCAGATTGGCACCACCTCTGACGGCATCGATGTGTTCATCGACCTTGAGATGTCGCATGGAGTGGCGATCGAAGGTGACGGTGCGAGTGATGCCATGAACGGGATCATTGCGGCGCTGACGAGTTCACCGTTGGCGGGTTCATGTGTGGTCAGCGAGACAGATCATGAACCCGAAGTGGTGGAGAGTGCTTCGAAGCCTTGGGAGGATCGTGTTGTGCTCGATGATCCTGCACCGCCGTTGTTGTGGCTGCACGACAACACGCTTCGTCCTTCAACCACAGGACTCGGCGCACCGCCCGTCGTGCTCCGTCGACGTGATGCGTTCGATGAATGGCAGCTTGGCGATGATGGGCCTTGTGTGCGGCCGCTGTTGCTCGCTGACGTGGAACGAGTCGCCATCGATGAGTTGTTGTGCGATACCGAGCCAATCGATGAACCCGTTATTGAGAACCCGATGTCGATGCCAAATCGGGAGGTGCCAGCAATCGTGGTTCGGGTGCTTGGCGAACCCGGTGTCGAGTTGGCCGATGGCACGCCAGTCATCTTTGAGCGATCGAAATCAACCGAGTTGGTCGTGTGGATGGCCACGCATCGGGAGCGGCCGACTCGGGCACGGGCCCGAGCTGCGCTGTGGGATGAAGAGATTCGAAGCGCCACGTTCTCGAATGTGCTCTCTGATGCTCGACGGTCCTTAGCTCGAGCCGTGGCGCCGCCCACGGATGAGGAGTGGATCGACCGGACGATGACCGAGGAACTCCGATTGCATCCCTTGGTGATGACGGATGCGGATCTCCTGCAGAGCGCACGGACTACGGCCCGTCCATTGCCGCCCGAAAGCGCCATCGAGGTATTGCGTCCCGCACTCGAACTCGTGCGGGGTCTTCCCTTTGCCGGCACCGCCTACTTGTGGTCGGATCCAGAAGGCATCACCTCAGAACTGGTGGTGCTCGCAACCGGAGCAGCTGCAGAACTCGCATCGTGGTATCTCGCGGTTGACGACCTCGACGGAGTTATCTGGGCGACCTCTCGTGGGCTCCAGGTGTTGCCAGGTCATGAAGAGCTGATCGCTCTGCGTATGCGGGCCCGAGCAGCCCGTGGCGACACTGCGGGCCTTCGTCAGGAGTGGGCGTCGTACGAGCGAGTACTCGCCGATGAGTGGTCAGGTGGTGAACCCGCTCCGGAACTCGTTCAGCTACGACGCGAGTTGTTGGCGGCACGTGCCTCGGCTTCGGCGAGCACCTGACGTACCGGCACGCCGAGCGCACGGGCGGCTACAGCGGCGTCGTCGAACTCGACCTTGACACGGTGGTCGGCCACTTTCACTCGTATCGCGTGGCCGTCGACGTCGACGGTCATCTCGGCGCGCCGTTGCGGCCAACGTTCAACCACATGCGACCGAATGCCCATCGATCCGGTCTCGGCGAGCATCGTGGCGATCACCACATCATGATGGGCGTCATCGCAAAGCGCATGAACGGTGTGGGCGGGCCGGCCCTTCTTCATCACGATCGGTGCCAGCCACGCGTCGTGGGCGCCGACCTCGATCAGCCGAGCGATGGTGTGGGCCAGCACCTCGCCAGTCACGTCGTCAACATTGACGCTCACCTCGTGAGCGTCGCGCCCGCTGCCTGACGGTGCGTCCACTCGTTCACCAACCACCACCTGCACCACATTTGGTCGGCTCGGCGTATCGCGAGTGCCGGCACCGAAGCCGGTTGATGACACCGCCATCGTTGGCATTGGTCCACAGTGCGAGCCGAGCACTGTCATCAACGCCACCCCGGTCGGTGTGGCGAGTTCCATGGTCGTATCGAGTCCGCGGATCACCGCTCCGGCTTGCGTCAGCAACTCGGTCACTGCCGGTACGGGGTTTGGAAACTCGCCGTGCGCTGTCGTCACGGATCCATGTCCAACAGCGATCGGGGAGAATTCGATCTCCTCAATGCCGAGACTCTCGATCGCCGCGCACACACCAACGACATCGACGATGGAGTCGATGGCGCCCACTTCGTGGAGTTCAACCTCATCAGGTGCTACCCCGTGAATCGCACCCTCCACTTCGGCAAGCGTGCGGTAGACCGCAAGCGCACGCCCTTTGACCCGAGGTTCAAGATCCGCCCGCTCGATCATGTCGAGCACCTCGCGCGCCGGCCGATGTGGATGATGGTCGTGATCGTGCACAACGACGTTTGCCCACAGACACCGAACCCCACATCGCTGCACCGGCTCAAAGAGCAACGCCCAGCCGTCGACCCCTAGACCACCGATCGCATCCATCACTGTCAGCTGGTCAGCACCCGCATCGACGAGCGCGGCGAGCACCATGTCACCAGCGACACCTGCCCCACATTGGAACCAGGCAACGCGGGTCATCGTTCCACCAGGGTCAACATGCGGATCACTGCGATGGCCGCACCAAAACCGTTGTCGATGCCGACCACGCTCACGCCCGACGCACAACTCGCGTGCATAGCGAGCAATGCGGTGACACCTTCGAGGCCTGCGCCATACCCGACCGACGTTGGCACCGCGACCACCGGCCCCGCAGCGAGCCCACCGACCACGCTGGCCAAGGCGCCTTCCATTCCGGCGATGACAATGACGGCATCGGCGGCCGTCACACGGTCCACATGGGCGAGCAGTCGGTGTAACCCGGCCACACCAACATCGTGGAGACGGTCAGCAACAACCCCGTGAGCGCGAAGGGTGAACACCGCCTCGTCTGCCACGGGCACATCAGCGGTTCCGGCGGTGACTACAAGGATCCGGGGTTGTGGTTGGCGTGGCTGCGGCGCCCGGTAGAGCACGCATCCTGCAGCGCACTCAGCTGCGAAGCGGTCGTCATACACAGCTCGCACGGCCTTGACCTGTGCATCGGATGCACGGGTCAACAACACCGCCCCGTCGTCGTGCGCGAGCAGTTCACCAACGATGGCCACGCACTGCTCTGGGCTCTTGCCGGGTCCGTACACGGCCTCGGGCATTCCTTGGCGGAGCGATCGATGATGGTCGACGAGCGCGTCGCCAACATCAACAAAGGGCAACCTTCGGAGTTGGGCTACGGCCTCCTCAGCGGTCACCGTGCCAGCACGAATCGCCTCGACCAAGTCGGTGAGAGCGGCTGCATCCATTTGCACATCGTGGCACGCCGACGAGCCACTGCCCCTAGCCTTGCCCGAGTGAACACCGCCAACAACGACAACCGACCGAGTACCGCCGCTCAACGCGTCGCGTTCTTCGGGCCGTTTGGCACGTTCACCGAGCAGGCCCTTCGCACCCAGGCTGACCTTGCTGTTGCCGAGTTGATCCCGTTGCGCACCGTGCCCGATGTGCTTGACGCGGTGTCGAGTGGCGAGGTCGATCTTGGTTTCGTGCCGATTGAGAACTCGATCGAGGGCATGGTCAACTTCACCCTCGACGCATTGGCCTTCGATCACGATCTCGTCATCACCCGTGAGGTGGTGCTCGATATTCACCTCTGCCTCGCAGCGCCGGCGGGCACCACCATGGATGACATCACCGATGTGGTGTCGATTCCCATTGCCACCGCCCAATGCCACCGCTTCTTGCGTGAACACCTGCCGAACGCCATCATCCGCGCGGCGACGTCAACGGCCGGTGCAGCGAAGTCGGTGGCCGACGACGGTGCTTCAGGGCTTGCCGCAATCGCCCCAAGGGTGGCGGCCGAGTTGTATGGCCTCGAGGTGCTTGCGGCCGATATTGAGGACGAATCTGGTAATCAGACCCGCTTCGTCGTGGTGTCGCGCGATGGCGTTCCCGCCCCGTCAGGGCACGATCGAACTGGACTCGTCGTGTTTCAACGTGCCGATGAGCCGGGCAGCTTGATTTCGATTCTCCAAGAGTTCGCCGCTCGCCGGATCAACCTGTCGAACCTGATCTCGCGTCCGATCAAGCACGGTGGACTTGGCGAGTACTGCTTCATCATCCTTGCTGAAGGACATGTTGGCGACGACCTGATGGCCGACACGATGCGATCGCTGCATGCCAAGCAAGCGTCGGTGAAATGGTTCGGCTCATGGCCGCGTGCTGATTCGGAAGCGCACGAGGTGCGCGCCCATGCTGATGAGCGCTGGCGCCAGGCCGACGACTGGATCGATCAGATCCGTCAGCGGATCAACTGATCAGTCGGTTGAGACCGGCACATTGAGCGGCGCATCGGGATCGTCCATACGCCGGTCGCCGGCTTCGATCGCATCGAGCAGGTGGATGGCAAGGTCAGCCACCTTCACGGTGTCCTCGTCGGCGCCGGCAGCCTTCGCGCCGTCGTCCATCATGATGTAGCAGAACGGGCACGCCGTGGCGATGCGGGTAGCGCCTGTCGAGAGGGCCTCACGGGCCCGTTCATCGTTCACCTTGGTGCCGATGGATTCTTCCATCCACATGCGAGCACCACCGGCGCCACAGCACATGCCCTTGGTGCCGTTGCGTGGCATCTCGACGATCTCGATGCCCTTGATCGAACCGACCACCTTGCGGGGTGCCATGTAGACATCGTTGTGCCGACCGAGGTAGCACGAGTCGTGATAGGTGATCCGCTCCTCAAGCGTGGCTTGCGACACGTCGAGACGGCCATCGGCGATCAGTTGCTCGAGCAGCTGCGTGTGGTGCACCACCTCGTAGTTGCCGCCGAGCTGTGGGTACTCGTTCTCGAGCGTGTTGAAGCAGTGCGGGCACTGGGTGATGATCTTCTTCACACCCATGCCGTTCAACATCTCGATGTTCGGCATCGCCAACATCTGGAACAGGTACTCGTTGCCGGAGCGACGTGCGGAATCGCCGGTGCACATTTCGCTCGGCCCGAGAATCGCCACATCGATTCCCGCACGGCGCAACAGCTTCGCCATCGACTGAGTGACCTTCTTGTTCTTGTCGTCGAACGAGCCTGCGCAGCCGACCCAATAGAGGTACTCGGCGGTGATCGGCTCGCCCGGATCGACCACGGTCACACCGTCGAGGCCATCGGCCCAGTCGGCGCGCTCACCCTGGTTCATACCCCACGGGTTGCCTTGGTTCTCCATGGCTCGGTAGGCGTTGCCCAGTTCGGCCGGGAAGTTCGACTCCATGAGCGACAGGTAGCGCCGCATGTCGAGGATCTTGTCGAGGATTTCGATGTTGACCGGACAGATCTCATCGCACGCCTTGCACGACGTGCACGACCAGATCTCTTCAGCCGTGATTCGCTCAAAGAGGCTGTTGGCACCAATCGTGATCTCGGCATCGGTGCCCAGTGGCGGCGACACGCGCGGGTTGCCCGTAGCGGCCATCACCTCACCGGTCTTCAGCACGATTTCACGCGGGTCGAGCGGCTTGCCAGTGGCATGCGCGGGGCACACGCTCGTGCAACGCCCGCACATGGTGCAGGCATCGGTGTCGAGCAGTTGCTTCCAGGTGAAGTCTTCGACCACCGACGCACCGAAACTCTCGAGTTCGGTTTCCATCAGGTTCGGCATCGGCTTCATGGCGCCCTTCGGGCGGTCCTTGTCGCGCAGATACATGTTGAGGGGCGAGGTGAACACGTGACGCAGCATCGTCACTGGCAGGATCGCCAAGAACACCACGAAACTCGCCACGTGGCCAAGCCACATCCACTGGTGCCATGTGCTGATCGCACCGGCTGAGAGGCCGTCGAACCAGGTGGCGAGCGGGTAGCCGATGAACGAGAACTTCTCGTAGTCGGGCATGCCCTCGACGGCGATGCGGAACCCTTCGGCAACGAATCCGGTCACACCGATCGCGAGGAAGGTGCCGAGGATGACGGCGTGCTCCGGCTTGGTCTTGATCCGGATGCGGTACGGGCGCTGGATGTAACGACGAACGATCGCCCAGATCACGCCGAGGGTGAAGACCGTGCCGGCCAGGTCGCCCACAAATGCGTACGCCTTGTAGGTCGTGCCGTGGAGGAACTTCAGACTTTCGGGCATCTGGTGGTCGATCTCGAGCACCGTGGTCACACCCATCAACACCAAGAAGCCGAAGTAGATCATCGAGTGCATCAATCCGGCTGCGGAATCACGCAGCAGCGTGCGCATGTAGACACCGGCTCGGAAGTCAGCGGCGCGACGCTTGGCGTTCTTCGCCGTGGTACGGCGCTTGGCGATCGTGCCGCGTTCCCAGTTCTTCATGCGGTCGGCGAAGCGGAACGCGCCCCACACGACCATCGCTGGAATCACCGTATAGAAGGCGATCTGGATCGGCCCGGGGATGTTGCCGAAGACGGTGCGGTGCACCTCATTCTCGTTGTGCCAGTGCGTGATCTGGGGCAATACGCCCGAGAGCATGATGAACACACCCATGCCGATGCCGAGTGCGAGCGACAACTGATGCGGCTTAAACCGCTTTTCGGTGTCGGGTGCGGTGGAGTCCGTCTGCGTAGCCATGACGCCCCCACGCTACTTCGCTGGGTCAGCCGAAGTACTGCCGATCGAGTTCACGCACCACTCCAGCGAGGTGAGCGAGCACCTTTGTCCCGATCGATGGGACCTCATCGATCACGCCGGTGAAGTGCCGCTGGTCGAGCACGAACAGCTCACAGTCGGTGTCACAAGTGACCGTTGCGGTGCGCGGGCCATGATCGAGCAGTGAGAGTTCTCCGACGATTGAACCGGGCCCGAGCGTCGCAACTTTGCGTCCGTTGCGCTTCACGGTGACGGTGCCCGACATCACGACGAAGGCTTCTCGCCCGGTTTGGCCTTGGTCGATGATGATCGACCCGGCGGTCATGGTGACGTCGGTGCCGGCTTTGGCGATGCGCTGCAGTTCGCGCTGCGTGCACGCCGAGAAGATCGGCACGCTCCCCAAATGTGTCAGATGATCCTTGGTGCTCCCCATGGGCGCAGGATCGTAGATCAGTGTGAGGTGCCCGCTTGACCAGCGACGTGAGCGATGGCCGCAGCGATCTGTTCGGGGTCGCCGAGGTAGGTCGCGTCGGTCACGCCAAGCGCATCATCGAAGGTGTAGCGGCGCGGAACACCAGTGGGAATGTTGACTTCGGCGATGTCGTCGGCTGACACGTGTTCAAGGTGCATGAGAAGTGCTCGAAGACTGTTGCCGTGGGCGGTGACGAGAACGTTGAGGCCGGCGAGTAACTGTGGCGCGATCCGGTCGTACCAGTAAGGGAGCACCCGTTCCACGACGTCGCGCAAACATTCGGTTGCCGGCAGCAGGTCGGGCGGGAGCAGTCGATAGCGATCGTCGCTCGCTGGGTGTTCCGGGCTCGTCATCTCGACCGGCGGCGGTGGCACATCGAAACTGCGGCGCCAGATGTAGGTCTGCTCAGGTCCGTGGCGCTCGGTGGTCGCAACCTTGTCGAGCCCTTGGAGCGCGCCGTAATGGCGTTCGTTGAGACGCCAGTGACGCTCGACGGGCAGCCACGGCTGTCCCATTGCCTCGAGTGCAAGGTTCTGTGTGACGACAGCCCGGGTGAGCAGCGAGGTGTGGCTGGTGTCGAAGCGCAGCCCCGCGTCCGCCATGGTTCGGCCTGCTTGTGATGCCTCAGCGCGTCCTTGATCGGTGAGTTCGACGTCATGCCATCCGGTGAACAAGTTGAGTCGGTTCCATTCGCTCTGACCGTGACGCAAGATGACGAGGGTGCCGGGCATGTGCCGATCGTAGGCCGATCGCGCATGTTCTAGGGTCGTCGGTATGGGTGTACTTCGTCGGTTGGTACCAGCGCTGATCGTGACGGTCATCGTTGGTGGCCTTGCGGCGATGGGAGTCGTTGGTGTTCCAGGACGCCCCGAGCGTTTTGATGCCAAGACCGTCGTTTACGAACCAGCTGACGATGGTGGCGTGCGTGTCACCGAGTATGTCGACATCGACTTCGGTACGACCGATCGCCACGGATACGAGCGTGTGTTGCGTACTGACTTTGGTGGGCCCGTCGACGTCGCGGCCTACTCGTCGACCGTCTCGTCTGAGGTGAGTTCGTATCCCGAGGGGACCGATTACGTGATTCGTGTTGGTGACCCAGATGTGACGGTGTCAGGTCGGCATCGTTTCGTGCTGGCGTACACGCTGCCGTTCGCCGATCTTCGAGAAGGACGTTCCTTTGATCTGTCGGTGATCGATCCCGGCGAAGCGCTTGAGACTGGGCGTTTCACCGTGGTGCTGAATGGCTTTCGCCTCAACGACGCACTGTGTTCGGTTGGTGACTGGGGCGATGTGGGCGGATGTGCGCTGGTCGACAACGACACCGGCCAGCACGTGGTGGTCGAGCCGCTTGCTGTAGGCGACGGCATCAACGTGTCAGGGCAGGTGGCGTTCACCGGCTCGATGGTCGATGTTGATCCAGGGGATCCGTTCCCACCGGGGGAACAGGCAACGACATGGTGGCGAGCCTTACTCATCGTGATTGCAACATTGGGTTCGAGCATGCTCATTGTGAGGTGGGCACTTCGTTCAGGGTCGAATGAGGTTGCTGCGCTGGATGCGGCCGGTGCGGCCTTTCCTGTTGCGGGAGCGCCAACTGCGCGCGTGACTGACGATGAACTCATGGCGATGGCGACGATCGAATTCGCTCCACCGGCGGGGGTGTCGCCTTGGGAAGGGCGCGTTGTACTCGACGAGGGAATTGGTAACACCACGGTGTCGGCGTGGCTTTCGACGCAGCTTGGCTCAGGTGTGCTCGACATCGTCGAAGACGGCTCCGACACGGTGATCCGCTCGGGTGAGTCTCGTGCATCTGCTGACGTTGTCGATGAGCCGCTGTTGTCGCTTCTCCTTCCCGGAGGCTCACCACGAACGGTTGGAAACGGTTATGACGCCACCTTCGCAGCGACCTGGTCGACGATCCGCAGCGCACTGAATGATCGGGTGACGGCGCGTCAATGGTGGACCAAACCGCTCCGCCGTCAATCCGGCCGAGTCGATCTGTTGGCGATCCTCGCTGCGGTCATCTTGGCGACGACGGCGGTCGTCGGTTCGTTCATCGCGACGACCTCGGGCGGTCCGGTAGCCCCTATTGCGGGCAACGTCGTGGTGATGGCGTTGGTGGCGGTCATCGTTGCGTCGATCTCAACGCTGATACGCGTGTCGGGCGACACGGCGTCGCGTACGGCGGCGGGGTCGGCAGCCTTTCTGTCGACTGAGTCGTTCCGGCGGTTCCTTGCCGCAAGTGAGGGACGACACGTGCAAGAGGCGCTCGATCGCGGTGTCCTACGCGAGTACACGGCGTGGGCTGCAGCCCTTGGCGAGGCAGAAGCCTGGGAAGGTGCGGCTCGTTCGCTTGGCAACGCCGCAGTCCTGTCCACCGTGTCATCAACGGCGTACATGCACCATCACTACAGCCACTTCTCATCGGCCACCACAGCCCCATCGTCGTCGGGGAGTGGAGGTGGTGGCGGCGGCGGTGCTGGTGGCGGCGGTGGCGGCGGCAGCTCGGGATCGTGGTGAAGCGGGGCTGATCTGCGAACCTTCACGAATGCAGTTCGGCGTTGTCATCCCACATCACGAGATCGGTACTGATCCGGGCGCGATTCGTGCCTTCGCCCAAGGTGCCGAGGAACTCGGTGCCGGTCATCTGATGGTCTACGACCATGTGCTCGGCGCCAAACGCGATCGCCCGGGTGGTTTCAAGGGTCCGTATGACTCCGACACGGCATTTCATGAGCCATTCGTGCTCTACGGCTTTCTCGCCGCAGTCACGCAGCGTGTTGAGCTCGTCACTTCGGTGATGGTGCTGCCCCAACGCCAGGCAGCCCTCGCTGCGAAGCAGGCGGCTGAGGTCGCGATGCTGTCGGGCGACCGGTTCCGCCTCGGCGTCGGCATCGGCTGGAACAAGGTCGAGTACGACGCACTCGGCGCCCCATTTGATCGCAAGGGAGCTCGGCTCGAGGAGCAGGTTGTGTTCATGAAGCGGCTGTGGACTGAGGATGCCTTCAGCTTCGACGGCGAGTTTCACACCATGGAGCTCGCGAGCATCCTGCCGAGACCGGCCAAGTCCATCCCCGTGAGCTTCGGTGGTTCGGCACCTGCTGCACTTGAGCGGTGTGCTCGCCTCGGTGACGGTTGGATCCCGCTCGGTTCGCCGAATGAAAAATCAGCTGCGTGCATCGAGACAATTCGCTCACATCGCGCAGCTGCAGGCCGCTCGATGGACGGCTTCACCATCCATGCTCAGGCACAGTACGCAGGCGGTGATGCCGAGCGTTGGCGTGGCCACGCCGAGAAGTGGGCTGCGCTCGGGTGCACCCATCTCTCGATTGCCACCCACAACGCCGGCGATACCGATGTGGATGGTCACCTTCGACGTGTCGCTGAGTACCGCGATGCGGTGACCGGGCTCGTTCAGCCGGTGGTCTGACGACGTCAGGCTGCTCGGTAGCGGCCGGGGTCCACCTCGACCGCTTCGCCACGCTCGAGCATCCGTGCCACGTGTAACTCGGCGGTGCGACCTTCGATCGAGTCGCAGAACGACATCTGAACGTGCGGTCGATAGACGAACCGGTGCGCCACCATCTCGGCGATCGTGCGCGGCTCGGCGAGGAACTCGAGCATGTTGGTATGCCGGCGAGCGATGACGGCGTGAAAGGCGTCCAGCATTTCCAAGAACCGCTCGCGCCCTTCGATCACACCCTTCTGATGAAAGGTCACGTAGAACGCCGCATCTTCATCGCGGACCCTGATCAGCGAGTTTTCGAAGTCGTCGAGGCTCGACCAGGTGTCGCCGTAGTAGGGGCCGAATCCGGTGAGGTCGATGTCCGAGAGAAAGAACACGCCTTCGGAAATGCGAAATCCTGAGTGACCGGCAGTGTGTCCGGGAAGGTGAACCGCTTCGATGTCGACCCCGCCGAGCGACCACACGTGCCCGTCGTGAAAGCCTTCAGCATCGGGACGCGCCGCGAAGTTGAACTCAGTGATGATCGCTTGCCGGAACTCGTCACGTGCCTGGCCGGTGAGTTGATACGCGTCGAGCATGTGGTCCGGATCGAGGAGCACATGTCGATCGGCCTCGTGCACGTGCACTCGTGCGTCCGTGAAGAGTCCGGTACCGGGAAGGTGATCTTCGTGGCCGTGGCTGGTGATCATCGCGTCGACTCTGACCGGCGCGCCACCCATCGCCACGACGGTCACCGACGGGTCGATGATCACGGCTTCGCCTGAGCCCCGAACCAGCACCGAGTTGCCCGACGGGTACCCGCCGTTGTCGTCACCGACGAGGACGCTGACGCGATCGCTGAGCCGTCGCTCACGATCCGCCCAGTTGACGATGAGCGCCGTCACTGTTCGCCGCGAGCCTCAAAGGTGAGGCTCGCCGAGTTCATGCAATAGCGATGGCCGGTGGGTGGGGGGCCATCCGGGAAAATGTGCCCGAGGTGGGCATCGCAGGTTGCGCATCGCACCTCAACCCGGATCATGCCGTGTGAACGGTCCTCGATGAACGACACGCGATCATCGGACAGTGCCGTGTGAAAGCTCGGCCAGCCGCAGTGCGCATCGAACTTGGTCGACGAGTCGAACAGTTCGGTGTTGCACACGATGCAGCGGTACGTGCCATCGTCGAACACGTTCCAGAACTCGCCGGTGAACGCTCGCTCGGTTCCTGCGTGTTGGGTCACCTCGTATTGGAGCGGGGTGAGACGGGCGCGCAGCACATCCTCTGACGGCTTGATGAACTCCATCTCAGCTCCGCTTCAGATCGACGACGGCCCGCCCCACGGCCTTGCCGGCGAGGATGTCGGTCAGCACGGTGTCGAGGTCATCGAGACCGATGTCGTGGCCAATGGCGTCGAGTCCGCTCGGCTTGAGGTCGGTGGCGATGCGCTGCCACACCTCGCGGCGACGTGCGATCGGCGTCTGTACCGAATCGATGCCGTAGAGCGTGACGCCACGAAGGATGAAGGGCAGCACGGTGGTGGGCAAGCCATTGCCGGCGGTCAAGCCGCTCGCCGCGACGGCACCGCCGTAGTTCGTCTGTGCCAGCACATTGGCGAGCGGGACACCGCCGACGCAGTCGACCGCACCGGCCCACTGCATGCCTTGGAGGGGCTTGCCTGCGTCGGCGAGCACCGCGCGATCGATCACGGCGCTGGCACCGAGTGCGGTGAGGAAGTCGCTTTCATCAGGCTTACCGGTCGATGCGGTCACCGAAAAGCCAAGGCCGGCCAACATGCCGACAGCTGTTGACCCAACGCCACCGGTGGCACCGGTGACGAGGATCGGTCCGTCGTTCGGTGTGACGCCATGATCCAGCAAC
The DNA here is from genome assembly GCA_029978335.1 of Actinomycetota bacterium. Taxonomy (GTDB): domain Bacteria; phylum Actinomycetota; class Acidimicrobiia; order Acidimicrobiales; family Ilumatobacteraceae; genus Casp-actino5. Next base: position 94,984 of record JAPOJQ010000003.1, on the reverse strand, counting down.
GCAATCACCGAGAGCGCAGCGGTGTAGCCAGCGGTGCCGATGATCATTGCTTCGCGAGTGCTCAAGCCGGCGGGCAGTGGCACGAGCCAGTCGTGGGGCACCGTTGCGAATTGCGCGAAACCGCCGTGGCGGTTCACTCCGAGGTCGTAGCCGTGAGCAATCACTTCGGTTCCTGCGGGGATGTCGCCTGCATCTTCGAGCAGCACTCCGGCGAGATCGACGCCAGGGATCATTGGACTAAACCGTGCAACTTTGCCGGTGGGGGTAGATGCAAGGCCGTCTTTGAAATTGACACTCGACCACTGCACGTCGACAAGTGCGCCGTCATCGGCGAGGTCGTCGGTTGACATGGTCACCACTCCACGGTCGATCGATTCGCCAGAGGTGTTGGCACGGAACGCTCGGAAGGTTGCACTCGTCATGCGCCACACCGTAGTTGTCGCGTGGATTCAGGGGTTCCTCGTGGGTGATCGCTCCAAGCGATGGATGTTGCGCAGCTATCGCTGAGAACTATGGGGCACCGTGCATTCGAGTGTTGTGTGCCGAATCGAACATATGTACGATTTGGTCATGGGAGGCGTTGGCGTAAGCAACAATTCAGCGGCGACGACCTACGCCGAGATGGTGGCTCCCGAGACGGTCGCTGCATCGCTCCAAGGTTCGATCAATCTCCAACACGCGAGACTCGTTCGGCACATGCAGACCGTGCTGGCCGATGGCTCTTGGTCCGGATCGGGCGTCGTGTCGCCGCAGCATTGGTTGTGCTGGCGCGCCGGTGTGTCGTCATCCACTGCTCGACACATTGTGATGGTCGCTCGTCGTGCCTCCTCGCTACCGACGCTCATGGCCGCCTTCGATGATGGCGCGCTCACTCTCGACCAAGTTGCAGTGGCCTGTCGCGTGCCCGATTGGGCTGATGAACGAGTCACGGCGTACGCCCGGCACATGACGGTGCGCCAACTCACCACCGTCACACGCCGAGAGTTCCTCGATCGCCCCGCCCCTGAACCGGTGAGCGACGAATCGGTGACGATGGGGCAGCGTGATGATGGTCGATGGTGGGCAGCGGTACGCCTTGATGCCGATCACGGATCAGTCGTCGAGTCAGCGCTGCGCGAGGCAAGGGATGCGCTGATCCAATCCGGTGATCGTCAGGCCACGTGGGCTGACGCCATGGTCGAAATGGCCCGTCGCTCGCTTGGCGTGGCTGGGCCGGAACGTCGGCAGCGGTTCCAGCTGACCATGCACGTTGCTGCCGATCATGAGGGCAGTCCAATTGCCCGTTGGTCATCTGGGCGCCCACTGCCGGCTTCGATCACTGCCTTGTTGTCATGTGATGGCGATGTGCGGCGACTCGATCACATCGCTGGCGCCCCAGTGAACCTCGGTCGAACGATGCGCATCGTTCCCGATCGATTGCGCAAGATCATCATCGAACGTGACGGCGGGTGCCGGGTGCCGGGATGCACGAACGCCCTGCACCTCGATATCCATCACCTCATCCACTGGTCAGCTGGTGGTCGAACCGACACCAACAACCTCGTCACGTTGTGCTCGCGTCACCACCGGACACATCACCTTGGCGAGTTCGATATCTCGGGCAATCCCGATCAACCTGATGGCCTGGTGTTGCGACATCGAGCTGGGTGGGAGATTCCTCCGCCAACCCCGCCACCGACGACGATCGGACCACCACCGGTTGGAGCATTCCGACCGCCGACCGGTGAACGGCTCTCCACTCGGTGGGTCGACTATCCCTTGAGAGCCTGAGCAATCAGTTCCATCGGATGCACCGTTGACACGCCAGCGGCTGCAAGATGCATCGAACATCCCGGATTAGCACTCGCCACCACGTCGGGTCGTGCACGATCGATGCTGCTCATTTTCCGATCGCGAACCTGGCCGGCCATCTCAGGCTCAAGTACCGAGTAGGCACCGCCGGCGCCGCAGCACATGCCGTCGTCGTCAAGTTCGACGATCTCACGAACGAAAGGCCGTAACACCGTTCGAGTCGCTGCGTGTGCACGCTGCACGTGCCGCAGATGACATGGATCTTGCACGGCAACCTTCAGGTCAAGCGGTTTGACCGTCGGGAGTCGATCTACGTGCTGGGCAAGAAACTCCTGGATATCGAATACCGAGAGGCCTGAGTGCTCCTTGAGATGTGCACCGCATCCGGCGGAGTCGACGAGAACGGGAACGTGGGGATCAAGCGCTGCCGTCACGCGGTCGGTGAGGCGTTGCGATTCGTCCCGAAGGCCAGCGTGCAGATGCAAGGCACCACAACACGGTGCGTCGTCACCGGTGACGCGAACGCCGAATCCCGCCGCTTCGAGCACCGCTTTGGCCGCAAGGTGCACCTCGCGCTGCCACGCATCCATGACGCAGCCGGTGAAGAGTTGCACGTCATTGCCGGTGCTGCGAAGGGCCGGCCGCCGAATCGGCAATCGAGCCGGAAGTCCTAGCCGCCGCGCGATCGGTGGCGGCACCAATCGGGCTCGCTGGGCAAGTGCCAGCGCACTAGAACCCACTCGCAAGACTCTTGGCATCGTGAGCGGGCGCAACAACAGCGAGCGCAGTGCCGGGTGCCGCTGCTGTGTGAGCGAGGCTTTGGTCTGCTCGATGAGATGCCCATACGGCACGCCTGATGGACACGCCGGTTCACATCCGCGGCATTGGATGCAGGTATCGAAGGCGTCGAGCACTTCGCTCGTGAGTGGAGCCCCATGGTCTTGCACCTCGCGCATGAGGGCGATCCGGCCTCGTGGCGAATATGTCTCGTCACCGGTGATGCGGTAGGTCGGGCATGCGGTGAGACAGAGCCCACACTGCATACAGGTCACCAATTCATCGGGATTGATGCCAAGGTCCATCAGCACACACTCCGTCCGGGATTGAGGCGGCCAGTCGGGTCGAAGTTCGCCTTCATTCGTTCTGAAATTGCCCGCACCGGCTCGCTGAGTTCACGCCGTGGTTGTGGATGATCACGCCAGACGGTGCCGACACCAACCGACGCCACAAAGTTGCCGTTGAGGGAGCGAAGTTCTGCCGGTGTCAGCGACCAGCGGTGCGGCAACAGATCGAGCGCCCCGTCGGCCTCGGTCCAGTTGCCGCATCCACCAAGTGCCGTCCGGTCGTGCGCCACGTCGGGTGCGTGGCCTTCGAGCAGCACTCGGGTGCGCGTGCCGTCCCACAGCACGGCGCCGGGACGCAAGACGATCGATGCGATCGCAAACGGATCGGCGTCGACGCTGTCGAGCCAGACCGATGTTGCAGGGAGGGGATTCGTGCGCAGGATCACTTCGCCGATCAGACCGAGCGTGCCGAGCGATCCAGTGAGGAGTCGGGGAATGTCGAAGCCCGACACGTTCTTGACCGTCGGTCCGCCGCCGGTGACGAGCTTGCCTTCGGCCGAGACATATCGAACCTGGAGTACCGAGGCCCGCAACGTGCCGCGCCCGAGTACCTCGGTGTGGTTCTCGCCAACGGCGATGGCGCCGCCAACTGTGCCGTGGCGATCCGGCAAGGCGCAGCGTTGACCGCGGGCCAACAACGCGTGGTTGAGTTCCGCCACCGTCGTTCCCGCCAACACGGTGACCGTCATCTCCTCGGGCAAGTAGTCGACGATGCCCGATGGGGCGGTGACGAGTCGAGCCGATGGGTCGAGCGGACCACCAACATCCCAACGGGTTCGACATCCTTGAACCGCAACGGGGCCGGAGTCGCCGATCTCGGTGACGAAGTCGGCAAGGGTCATCCCCAGACCCCCTCCGGCACGGCATGCAGATGCTGGATATCAGCGCACGAATGCCCTTCAGGAATGACCTTGCCCGGGTTTGCTCGACACGCCGGGTCGAATGCGCGCCGAAGGCGCTCTTGATGATCGAGATCGTCGTCGGAGAACAACATCGACATGTAGGGCTGCTTTTCGATGCCCACGCCGTGTTCACCTGACAGGACCCCGCCGGCGGCGAGCGATGCCTTGACGATCTCGGCGCCCGCTGCATGCACTCGGTCGTAGACGCCCGGCTCGCGCGCATCGAAGAGCAGTAAAGGATGGAGATTTCCATCGCCGGCATGGAACACATTCATCACGAGCAGGTCATGTCGTTCGGCGATCTCGTAGACCTGATCGAGCACATCAGCGAGTTGCGAACGCGGCACCACGGTGTCGTGGAGGTAGTAGTTCGGTGTCACCTGGGCCACTGCACCAAATGCGGTTTTGCGACCCTTCCACAACAGTGCTCGCTGGTTGTCATCTTCGGCGAGATGCACCGATGTGGCGCCTTGCTCGCGCCCGATGTTGGCGATGCGTTCCGCGTCGATATCAACCCCGCCGCTCTGACCGTCGACCTCGGCGAGCAGCACCGCACCGGCGTCGGTGGGATAGCCCGCATGCACGTAGTTCTCGACGGCGATGACGATGCGTTGATCCATCACTTCCATTGCTGCGGGAACGATGCCCGCCGCAATCACTGCGCTCACCGTTGATGCGGCCTCGCGCGTGGTAGCGAACGACAACAGCAGCGTCCGCACCGCAGGCGGGTTGGGGGTGATGCGCACCGCAACACGGGTGGCGATACCGAGCATGCCCTCGCCACCAACAAACACGCCGCGCAGGTCGTAGCCAGCAGGCTCTGCATCGAGGCCACCGAGGACAGCGATCTCGCCATCGGGCAACACGACCTCGACTGCGAGGATGTGTGCGTTCGTTACGCCGTACGCAAGGCAGTGCGGCCCGCCTGAGTTGTTCGCCACGTTGCCGCCAATGGTGCAGACCTGCTGACTTGACGGATCGGGGGCGAAGTGAAATCCGAGCGGTGCCAGATGCTTTGAGAGATCGAGGTTCACCACACCGGGCTGCACCCACGCGATCCGGGCGTCGGTGTCGACCTCGAGCACTCGATTCATTCGGGACAGCGAAACGATGACGGGATCGGCAAGCGGGATGGCCCCGCCGGCGAGACCGGTGCCGGCACCGCGTGGCACGATCGCTCGACCGTGCGCGATGGCGATACGTACGACCTGTTGCACTTCTTCGGTGGTGTCGCACAGGCACACCGGCCCAGCGGATCCTCCCTCGAACACGGACGCATCACGGCGAAGCAATGCGCGCTGAGCAGCGTCGACTCGAACGCGGTCGCCCAACACCGCTCGGAGGTCGCTGACAAGGTCGCTCACGGGTGAGTGAACCCCGCTGCGGTGATGCCAGCGATTGCGGCGAGTTCATCGTTGTCGCTCGTGTCACCTGATACCCCGACCGCGCCGACGACGACGTCGTCGCGCAGCACCAGCACCCCGCCCGCAACCGGAACGAGGGGTCCGGGCACCGACGCCGTGACGCCGGCGATGAAGTGAGGGCGTTCAACCGCCATCTCACCGATCCGCTTCGAGTTCACCCCGAGTTGCAGTGCGCCGTTCGCTTTGCCTCGGGCGATCTCGAACCGACCGGTTGGCGAGCCGTCGCTCCGTTCGTACGCGACGGGTGCGCCAGCGGCGTCGAGCACCAGCACCACGAGTGGTTTCATCTGAGCGTTGACGCCGTAGGCAAGCGCCGCATCGATCATCGTGCGGGCCTCGGCGGCAGTGATGGTTGCGTCGTAGGTGGTCATCGGGAGTCCTTCAGTTCGAGTCGACGGGCATGGAGGATGGGTTCGGTGTACCCCGAGGGTTGCTCCACTCCGGAGAGCACGAGGTCGAGCGCGGCACGGTAGGCAATGCCGTTGAGCGCTGGCGCCATCGGCTGGTAGTCGGGATCATTCGCATTTTGTTGATCGACGACAGCCGCCATTTTGGCGAATGTTGCTCGGATGCGATCTACATCGACGATGCCGTGCAGCAGCCAGTTCGCCATGTGCTGCGATGAGATACGACATGTGGCGCGATCTTCCATCAGTCCCACGTCGTGGATGTCGGGCACCTTCGAACATCCGACACCTTGATCGACCCATCGCACGACATACCCGAGGATGCCTTGGGCGTTGTTGTCGAGTTCAGCTTGGACCTCGTCGTCGGTCCAGCGTGCAGCAGTATCGACGGGAATATGCAAGAGGTCGTCGATCGTGGCCCGGGGTCCGTCGGCGGCGAGTCGGGCGAGGAGCTCACGCTGGCGTTCCGCTACATCGACACGGTGGTAGTGAATGGCATGGAGGGTGGCTGCCGTGGGGGAGGGCACCCAGGCACACGATGCGCCAGCGTTCGGGTGTCCGATTTTGGTGGCAAGCATGTCGGCCATCAGATCCGGCGCTGCCCACATCCCTTTGCCGATCTGGGCTTTGCCGAGCAACCCGCAGGCGAGACCAGTGTCGACGTTGTGATTCTCGTAGGCACCGATCCATTGTTCGTTGCGCATGTCGGCCTTGCGGACCATCGGGCCCGCCTGCATGGAGGTGTGGATCTCATCACCGGTCCGATCGAGGAACCCAGTGTTGATGAAGGCGACTCGGCCAGCTGCCACACGGAGGCACTCGGCGAGGTTGACCGTGGTGCGCCGCTCCTCGTCCATGATGCCGATCTTGACCGTCTCATGCGCGAGTCCGAGCGCTTGTTCCACGCGGCTGAAGAGTTCGCACGCGAACGCCACCTCGTCGGGTCCATGCATCTTTGGCTTGACGATGTAGATCGGACCGCTGGTCGGCAACGCACACAGCACTGTCATCATCGCGTCGAGAATGCCCTCGGGGATGTCCTCGCCATCGCTGGTGCGCACTGCTGGTGTGGTCATGAGATGCCCGACGTTGCGTACGAGCAGCAGCGACCGTGCAGGGATGATGACATCGTCACCGTCGGGTCCGCGCACGATGCGATCGGCGGCCATGGTTCGGGTGAAGGTGGCGCCGGCCTTGTCGACCTCGGCGGTGAGCGTGCCGCGCTGGAGCCCGAGCCAGTTCCTGTAGGCGAGCGCCTTGTCGGCCGCATCGACACACGCCACCGAGTCCTCGCAATCCATGATCACCGTCACGGCGGATTCGAGGAGCACATCGGCAATACCTGCGGGGTCTGTTGCTCCGACCGCGTGACCGCGATCGATGCGAATCTCGACGCTGAGCCGATGGTGACGCGTGACGATGCTCGATGGCGCATCGGCGGGCCCGGTCCAGCCCACGAGTTCAACGCTCGGGTCGAGTTGCAGTCGGTTGCCCCCGGCGTCGGTCACAACGAGTTCGCCATCGATGATGGAGTACTGGGTAGAGCCTTGGTGCGAACCGTTGGTGAGCGGCATCACCTCATCGAGGATGCGGCGCGCCTCGGCGATGACTCGTGCTCCCCGATCGGTGTTATAGGGGCCGACGGGAGGAAGATCGCCGAGGACGTCGGTGCCGTAGAGGGCGTCGTACAGCGAGCCCCAGCGGGCATTGACGGCGTTGATGGCATAGCGAGCGTTGGTCACGGGAACGACGAGTTGTGGTCCGGCGATGTCAGCAATCTCTGGGTCGACACCTTCGGTGCGAATGCTGAAGTCAGGTCCTTGGGGCATGAGGTAGCCGATCGATTCGAGGAACGCTCGATACTCAGCCGGGTCACCGACGCCGTGGTCGCGGTGCCAGCGGTCGATGGCGGCCTGCATTGATGCTCGTGTCTCGAGCAGTTCGCGGTTGCGAGGCGCAAGGTCGCGAATGATGTCGGCGAAGGCTGCCCAGAAGTGATCGGGGTCGATACCTGTGGACCGGAGTGCTTCGTCTTCGACGAATTCGACGAGTTCGTCGCCGATGGTGAGACCTGCGCGGGTTGCCATGTCAGTCCTTCTTGGTGAATCCGTCGAGACGCCCGCCGGCATCGCCCATCGGATAGTGGGTGGCGAATTCGAATCCCAATCCGTGGCTCAAGCCGAGGTCCTGTTGATGGTGGTAGAGGTCTTTGTAGGCAGCGATGGACTCGGGGCTATTCGCAGCGACGGTCTCGGCGAGTTCGGCGACGGTGGTGTCAAGCTGTGACAGCGGAACGCAATGGCTTGCCATGCCGTAGTCGAACGCGTCCTGACCAGTGATGGTCCTCGCCGTGTACGAGAGTTCTCGGGCTCGCACCGGGCCGACGGCGCGGATCAGTCGCGCGCTCATTCCCCAGGTGGGTCGAAGGCCCCACTTGGCGTGGGTGTCGCCGAGTTTGGCTTCGATCGCGACCACCATGAGATCGCACGCAAGGGCGAGTTCGAGAGCGCCGGTGAAACAGAAGCCGTTCACCTTGGCGATGGTCAGCTTTGGCATCGTCGACAGCAGTTCGCATGCTCGTCGGGCTGGATCATTGAGTGCCCCCGACACATCACCGCTGGCGGGCGGGTCGTCGGCGAGCGCTTTCAGGTCGACGCCCGCCGAGAATGCACGGCCGGTTCCGGTGAGGACGACGACTCGTATGGCGTCGTCACCGGCGGCATCGGCGAGGGCCGAAGCGAGTTCGTCGAGGAGCGCTGGCGTCAGTGCGTTGAGTGCCTCGGGCCGGTCGAGGGTGAGGGTGCGCACGGCTCCCTCGGTGTTGACAATGATCCCCATCCCCTCAGGCTGTCATGCCTGCGGGGCCGATGGGGAATCAGATCACTTTCGGGCGAACCAGCGCTTGCGGGGTGCGACCTCGGGAGGGGCGAGGTGACATTGGCAACGCTGGTCGGCAGACAGGTGGCCGAGCACCTGTTCCACGTGCATTCCGCATCCGGCCCAGGAGGCTTTTCCGCAGGTCTTGCAGGTCACTTGACGGCACATGTCGACGACGATAGCAAATGTCCGGACATTTAGGCAACGTCCCACCAGATCGCTGCAAGGTCTCGTCCTGCGGGTTGACGAGATTCGAGGAATGAGCGCACGTCGGCGTCGCGGTCTGGCGTCAGACAGAGTCGGATCCGCATGTGTTCCACATCGAGGTCAGTGACCTCAGGCGCCGATGAGGGTGCAGGCACCGACCAGCGCTCGAGGTGGGCGTCGATCCCCATCGAACGCACCACCACCAGCGCATCTTCTGCGGTCGGCGCCGTCGGCCGTTCGAGATTCCAGAAGTGTCGCCACGCATCGCTCAGATGTGTGAGTGGATGGCGCTCGGGAAGTTCCACCACTACCCGTTGCTTCGCGTGGTCGGTCAGGGCGGCGACGAACGGTTCGAGTGCAGCAACGTTGTAGAAGACGTGATGGCACACCACGACATCAGCTGGTGGGGTCTCTGGGGCGACGTCAGGCCAGTCCCCAAGCACGGTGGTGACCGAGACACCACGTACATTCGCCTGATCGGTGAACACGTCGAGCATGCCGTGTTGATGATCAACACCGATGACCGAAGTTGCGGGTGGTACCAGACCGAACGCGGCCCGGCCCCCGCCACAGCCGATATCGAGCACCGATGGTTCGCGGATCGACTCGATCGCTTCGAGCGCCCGGTGGCGCGACGGGGTGTCGACGTGGAGGTCGCCACTCGGAGTGAAATTCGATACTGGATGAATCCACGGTGACTGCGGAGCGGCGCTCAGGATGTGTTCGGGGATCCCCCATGTAGCGAGATCGGCGGCCCAGCGTTCGGCGGCGTTCATATTCAGACACTAACGAGGCGCTGAGTACTGTGCCCGGTGATGATGTCGACACTCTGGGAGGCGTTTCGTCGCTCCCTCACACTCAATGGTCCCCGACCGGCCCTCACCGCTGACGGCATGACCTGGACGTATTCGGACATGGCGACAGCGGTTGCCATCGCGGCGCAGAATCTGCGCGCCGCCGGGGCCTCGCCGCGCGATCGAGTGGTGTTGCTGTGCGAGAACTCGGCGTCATATCCCGTGTACGACCTGGCAATCATGGCGATCGGCGCGGTCAAGATCCCGCTCAACTCGATGCTCACGGCATCGGACATCGGCGACATCGCCGTACGGACGACACCGACGGTTGCCGTCGTCAGCCCGGCGTTGGCGCATCTCGCGACGGAGATCCCCGATGCCTGCACGATCATCCCAGGTGACGTCGTTGCGCCGGGATCCCTACCTGTCGAGCCTCCGGCCGTCGGCGCCGTCGGGCCTGACGACCTCTCTTTCGTCGGGTTCACCGGTGGGACCACCGGCAAGCCGAAGGGCATTGTCCATCATCAGGCCCCGATGGTCCTCAACATGTTCGCCCACATCATGGAGGGCGGCATCGGCCGGGATGACCACATGCTGCTGACCACGCCGTTGCCCCATGCAGCTGGCTTCCTTGGCGCAGCCGCGCTGCTGCGCGGCGCCCACGTGCGCGTCGAGAAGGGATTCGATGCCCACGAGGTGCTTCGGATCATGGACGAGCACGACATCACATGGACGTTCGCTGTGCCGACGATGATCTACCGCTTGCTTGATGCGGCTGTTGAGACGGGTATTCGTCCAGCAGCCCTGCGCACCATCCAATACGGAGCCGCTCCGATCTCGCCCGAGCGGTTACGTCAGGCGATGGAGGTCTTTGGTCCGGTGCTTCAGCAGTTGTACGCGCAGACCGAATGCCCGAACTTCGCGACGGTGCTGTCCAAGCCCGACCACGTGCGGGCGCTGTCGGAACCCGACCTGCTCTCGTCGTGTGGCAAAGCGACGCTGATGTGCGAGGTCGCCATCATCGATGAGGCCGGCGAGGAAGTGCCGAGAGGTGAGGTTGGCGAAGTTGCGCTCGACTCGCCGTACGTGATGCGCGGGTACTGGCAAGACCCCGACAACTACGCAAAGCGCTTCGCTGGCCGCTGGATGCGGACCGGCGATGTCGGCCGTATGGACGATGAGGGATTCGTGACCCTCGTCGATCGGGCCAACGACATGATCATTTCGGGCGGCATGAACGTCTACTCGGTTGAGGTCGAAGCGGTGATTTCCGCCCATCCCGACGTTGCTCAGGTGGCGATCGTCGGTGTCCCCCATGACGACTGGGGTGAAGCGGTGCACGCTGTCGTCGTGCCAAGGCCGAGCCTCGACCGCGAGGCGTTCGCCGCGTGGTGTCGCGAGCGGTTGGCGTCGTACAAGCGGCCGAAGTCGGTCGAGTATCGGGACGACCTCCCGGTCACCGTCTACGGCAAGGTCGATAAGAAGGCGCTACGGGCACCGCATTGGGACGGCCGGCAGCGCAATGTCGGCTGACCAGTTCTCTGGTGTGAATCGTTAGCCTGCTCACCACGCGCCTCTAGCTCAATGGCAGAGCAGCGGGCTTTTAACCCGTTGGTTCAGGGTTCGACCCCCTGGGGGCGCACTCCGGGTCATTCCCGGTGTCGTGTGCGTGGCAGGCTGTGCACATGAGCACGAACTTCGAGAACTTGTCGGTCGCACGTTCGGGGGATGTGGTCACCATCACCTTGAATCGGCCCGAGACCCGCAACTCGCTGTCGAGGGCCTTGATGCTCGAGATGCAGGCGGCGCTGGATGAGGTCGGTTCGTCGGATGCTCTCGGCGTCGTCATCGCGGCGAATGGGCCAGTGTTTTCAGCCGGACACAACTTTGGCGACATGGTTGATGTTGAGTTGCCACAAGCACGTTCATTGCTCGAGGTGTGCACGCGCATGATGAACACCGTGCAGGAGATCCCACAAGTCGTGATCGCCAAGGTTCACGCCTTGGCAACTGCTGCTGGGTGTCAGCTGGTTGCGACGTGCGATATGGCAATCGCCGGTGAGTCGGCTGCTTTTGCTCTGCCGGGTGGCAAAGGCGGACTGTTCTGCAATACGCCGCTGGTCGCGGTGGCCCGGCAGATCAATCGCAAGCATGCGATGGAACTCGCGATCACCGGAGACCCTGTCGATGCCCATACCGCAGCGTCGTGGGGGCTGATCAACCGGGTGGTGGCTGACGACCAACTCGACGATGCGGTGAACGACCTCATGGCTCGTTCGATCCGCGGTTCGGCGATGGCGAAGGGCATCGGCAAGCGGGCCTATTACGCGCAGGTCGACATGGAACAGCCCAAGGCGTATGCCTATGCGATGGAAGTCATGGCGGCTGGCATTGTGACGCCGGATTGCCAAGAGGGCATCAGTGCCTTCTTCGACAAGCGCCGTCCGACGTTCACGCAACGCGCGCAATAGCGGCGAGTTCGTTCGCAATTCGGGTGCACCGATATCGAACGGCCCTGGTGGTGATCCCCAGCTCGTTGGCAATCGTCTCAGTTCGGTGGCCAGTTGCGAGGCGGCGGACGAGTTCGAGGTCGTCGGCGGGAAGGCCGCGCTGAGCGGCCTCAACGAGGACGTGTCGCAATTCGAGGAGGTCGTCGTGGTCGTCAATCGACGGTTCGCGTTCGACGGAATCACTCGGAAGTTCCGGGTGGCGATCGCGTCGACGTCGCTCGGATCGAAAGGCCCGATAGCGGGCACCATCGATGAGCGCTGCGGCAAGTGACGACGGGTCTCGGTTTGGGTCGTAGGTGCGGATGGTGATCCATGCGGCGGCAATCAGTTCACGAAGACCTTCCTCGGCGCTGAGCCGGCGCGGTCGACGGCGATTGGCCGCCATCAGCCCTGGCAGGATCCTGCGAAGCACCATGTGGGTGGCGAGATCGTCGTGCGCGGCTCGACTGACGAGTGCCCACAGGACGTGATCGTTCTCGTCACCTCCGCCGAAGCCGGCGAGGGCGAGCAGGTCGTTGAGATCGCTGAAGGCCACGGTGGTGATGTGCCAGCCACGTGCGATTCTGATGTTGCGAGGGTGCTGATTGAGTTGTTCCCATTGCTGCTCGAGCGTGGCTCGAATGCCGGTAAAGGGACGTGTGGTGGTGGTGTGATTCGTCATGGCGGCCACGTTCCGCCTCGGTCATCTCCGGAGAACTCACTTCAACCCTCTCTGGACGTCTCACTTTTGGAATTTCCTTTCCGGTGACGGCACACCTGTGACCACTCGGGCCACATGTCCATCGCATTCAGCCCCATCAGCGGCCCCGACTGTGGCCGTACATATCGTGTCGAACAGCCCTCCGTCGTCGGCCGAGCAAGATCGGCACACATCCGGCACGCAGATTCGGCACTCGGTTCACATCACTTCATCGTCCTGCCCTCTGGCGAGGTCACGGCATTGGCAGCGACCTCGGTTGACGTCGGCGACGATGAGCACCTCATCCGAGCGGGGCATAGCCGTTTCCACCTCTCCGCCGCGTCAGCGCCGCAACACCGACGCTCGGGATCGATTGTGGTCCGTCCACCTCGACGGCCAGAACGAGAGCTGCCCACCGACGAAGCTGCCGCACCTGGCACTCTGACTCGAGGTGGCGGCTCGCTCATCGTTGGCCTCATCACCCTGGCGGCGAGCGCCGTCATCGCAGTGATCACCGGTTCATGGGTGATGTTGGCGTTCGGTCTTGTTGGCGTGATGGGCACTGTTGCACATATCGGTGTGGAGACAGTCCGTACGCGGAGGGCGGAACGCCGTGTGCGACAGCAACGTCGCGAGCGACGCCTCGCTGCACATCGGGCGCAACGTCAGCACTGGCCGATCGACCTCGGTGAGCGTGTGGCGTCGAACTCGTTGTGGTCCCAACGCCAGAACGACCCGATCGACGTCGTGGTCGGCATCGCCGACCTTGAAGGCCTGCCAGGTGCCCCGGTCCGCATCGACCTCGGTGCGCAGCGTGTGGTCGCCGTGCGAGCGGGCACCGACGTCGCCCACGCTGTTCTCCGCTCGCTCGTCGCCCAGGCGGTTGTGGCGAGCGGGCCCGCTGATCTTGATCTTGTCGTCGATGACGAGGTGCGTGGCGTGCTTCCCGGAATCGACGACCGCGTGAACAACAGCACCGACACCCGACGGTTGCTCATCGTGACATCGAGTGCACCCTCGCTGATTCATGCCGACGGCGCGCTTCGGCGGTTACTCGATGCCGATCGCTCAACGAGTTGTCTCTGCCTACTCGGTGTTGGCGATGAGGTGCCTGCGGTCTGCACCGACATCATTGATGTGAGCGCTGACTGGTCGGCAATCATCGACGGCCGTGACGGAGTGACCGGCTGTGAAGCCGTTGGGATGACGGGCGACACCTGGGAGATGACGATGACCGCACTCAGCGGTCTCATCGATCCTGAAGATGTCGATCATGTCGCTCGCCGCATACCCGCGCGAGCCGTTCTCAGCAAACCTGCTCCGGGCCCCGTCGATCTTCGATCGGCGGTGGCGGTGCTCGGCGAAGGTGCCGACGGACCGGTGTCGCTCGATCTTGTGGCTGACGGGCCTCATGCACTGATTGCCGGTACCACGGGATCGGGAAAGAGCGAACTGCTCTGCACGATGGTCACCTCGCTGTGCCTGCGTCACGATCCCGACACGGTCACCTTCTTGTTGATCGACCACAAAGGTGGAGCGGCATTCGATCGCATCGCCGATCTGCCACATGTGCTCGGCGTGGTGACCGACCTTGAAGGCAGCTTGGTGGATCGTGTGCTGGTGAGTCTCGACGCAGAGGTTCGCCGTCGCGAGGTCATGCTTCGGGGTGCGGGCGTGGCTGATCTTGCGGCGCTCGAACCCGGTGGCACGACACCGCCTCGGCTCATCATCGTGGTTGACGAGTTCGCCTCCTTGGCCAGTACGGCTCCGCATGCGCTTGCCGGGCTGGTCGACATCGCTCGACGTGGGCGGAGCCTTGGCATGCATCTCGTGCTCGCCACTCAACGACCCGCCGGCGTGATCGATGACGCGGTTCGAGCAAACACCAACATCCGGATTGCGCTTCGGTTGCAAGACCGAGCCGACGCGCTCGACGTCATCGGCGACGACCGCGCTGCTCGACTCGATCGAAGGGTGCCGGGGCGGGCGCTCATCCGCATCGGCGGTGACGAGCCGGTCGAGTTCCAGACAGCGATGACCACCGCCGTGCCGGTTGCAGAGTGTGATGACCGGATGCGCTCGCGACGTGTTCGGGCACCGCATCGACCATGGACCGATCCATTGCCTTCGATCGTGACGGGCGGCATTGGGGTGGTCGACGTGTGCGAGGAGCAGCGGCACGAGCCGCTCGAGTGGCATCCCGATGATGGCAACCTTTCGATCATCGGCCCTGTTGGCTCTGGTACCACCACTGCGCTCATCACCCTCGCGCAAGCCCTCGATGGTGCCGGCATCTACGTGCTCGACGGTCGGGGCGATGGGCGGCTCACCAGCCTGTCGACGTGCGGACTGACGGCTCCGGTGGTGACGCTGCGCGATCGGGAACGCGTTGATCGACTTGTGCGAATGATCTCGATCGAAGTCGATACTCGCCAAGCAGTCGGTGCCGTTGGTCTTCCACTGGTGCTGATGATCGACGGCATCGCCGAGACGATTCGATCGCTGGACGAACCTGGCCGGCGCACGTTGGATGACCTTGAACGAATTCTTGATGAGGGCCCAGCGGTGGGCGTGGTGACGGTGACCGCTGGTGGTGAGGTTCGACGCGATCTGCGGTCATCAATTTCCTGGCGGATGGTGACTGACGCCCGTCGCCCGATCGCTGGTCGCCTGCGCATTGAGGGTGGACGACGCCATGGGATGGAAGCCCAGATCGCCATCGTTGACGCCGCACCGTGTGCTGATCGGCCGGTGCCGCCGGCGATCGAGGTGTTGGCAGTGACGCTCGACGCTTCGGTTATCCGTGGTTGTCGGGATGGACGAGGCACTGCGTTGATCCTTGGCCAGGCTGCAACCGACCTCGACGACGCACGGCTTGAGGTGCCCGACGGCGAACATCTGTTGGTGATTGGTCCAGCTCGGTCAGGTCGAAGCACGGCGCTGGCGGCGATCGCCCACGCGTGGAGCGCAGCGAATCAAGGACTGGTGACGCTGGTTGAGCCAACGAGATCGCTTGCGACAATTCCACATGTGGATGGCCCCCATCTGGTGGTCGTCGACGATGCGGCGCTCATCGACGATGTCGACGGATCGTTCACCGCTCGCCTCGAAGGTCGCGAGCCTGGGCTGTGCGTGGTGGCGGCGGTGCATGCCGATGCGGTGCGGTCGCGCTTTGGCCATTGGACATCAGTGGTTCGTCGTTCGCGACGGGGTGTGGTGATGTCAGCGGCCGGCGAGGGTGATGGGGATCTGATCGGTGCGTCGATTCCGATGCGTCTGCCGATGCCACCGCGACCCGGTCTCGGATGGATCTGTGTCGATGGAAACTGTGCCCTTGCACAGCTCGCGACCGGTAATCCGGTGTCAGCTACTGCCATGCTGGAGAGGTGAACGTACCGATTGATCCCATGTCGTTGTTCCGACTTGATGGTGCTGTCGCCATCGTGACGGGCGCATCTGCCGGGCTCGGCGACCGTATGGCACGTGTGTTGCATTCCGTTGGCGCGACAGTGGTGGTGACGGCACGGCGGCGTGAGCGCCTTGAGTCGCTCGCCGGGGAACTCGGCGATCGTGTGACGGTGGTGGCAGCCGACATCGCTGTCGCTGAGGATCGTGAGCGTGTGGTTGCCGAGACGCTCGCTGCTCACGGCCGCATCGATGTGCTCGTCAACAACGCGGGAATCGCCGAAGTCGTTGCCGTTGAAGATGAGTCGCTTGAGTTGTTCCAGCGGGTACTCGAGATCAACACCGTCGCGGTGTGGCACATGGCGAAGTTGTGTGCCCCGACGATGATCAGCTCAGGTCGTGGATCGATCGTCAACGTGGCGTCGATGTTGGGCCATGTGGGCGGCACGCCGGTGAAACAGTCGAACTACTGCGCGTCAAAAGGCGCGGTCGTCAACATGACACGTGAACTCGCGTTGCAGTGGGCGCGCAAGGGCGTGCGAGTCAACGCGCTGTGTCCGGGGTGGTTCCCGTCAGAAATGACCGAACCGATGAAAGATGAGCGAAGCCAGGAGTTCATTCGGGCCAATTCGCCGATTCCTCGTATGGGTGAACCGCAGGAACTCGACGGAGCGTTATTGCTTCTCGCAACCCCAGCTGGCGGCTTCATCACCGGTCAGTCGTTGATTGTCGATGGGGGCTGGACCGCTCGGTGAGAGAGCTGTTCTCGCTCCGTTTCGTCGCCGCCGTGCTGGCGGTGATCGGGTCGTTTCTGGTGGTCGGTCGCGTGACGAGTGGCGAGACATCGACGGTTGAGGCACCGAGCGTTGCGGCGGAATTCACGCGTCGCATCGATCTGGTGACGATGATCGAACGCTTCGATCCCGTGGCGTTTGTGGTGTCAGATGGTGTTGCGGCATCGACGTCGGTGTTGACCGTCGATGATCGTCGGGCGGTCACGATTGTTGAGGGCACGCCGGGGGTTGACCGGTGTTCGACGATCCTGCGGCGAGTTGGCGACTGCGTGCTGTTTGCTGATCTTCTTGGCGAGGCGGTCGTGTGGTTTGAGATCGCTCCACTATTGAACGATGGTGAACACGTCGAGATGCCGGCGGTGGTCGGATTCGATGGTGATCGGGCGCTGCTCGCAAACGGCCTGTTGGTGCCGCACGCTGACGTGTTCACCCGGCGATGCGACACCGAGTACGCGTCGTTTATCGAGATGCTTGCCGACCGCGGCGAGGAGATGGTGTCGTGGTGGTCCGTGGTCGATGAGGCGATCACCGATGTGGTGTGCACAAGCTGACGGCGGCGCGTCCAGCAGCAAGCCCTGAGTCGTGAGCGGCTTCAACCCGTGGGCCGGCGAAGGCATCACCTGCCAGCACGAGTCGATGGTCGGTGTCGCTCCAATACGGCTCGGGCCAGATCGCGGTCGGGGTGGCGAGTCGCCACTTCTTCACGTGAGATTCGACGATGTGCGCAGTGCCGATCCATGGGTGGGCGAGGTCGATGAGTTGTTCGCCGAGATCCTCGTCGTTCCAGTGATCGCGACTCCACGTCGGCGAGGCGTGCAACGTGATCGCAGGAACGGGGGAAATGCCCTTTGCGGCGTTGTCCGCGATGAAGCTCACGTCGTCGTTCGGATCCGGCAGTCCACCAGGGCTCGGGATCAGCGATGGTCGATCGAGCACGGCGAGAAGGCAGACGGTGCGATGCGGATCGCTCGCCATCATTGCTCTCGGAAGCTCAACGGTTTCGAAGACCATCGAGAACGACTGGGGAACTGGAGCCGTGAGCACCAGCACCTGGCATTCGTGGCGTTGGCCGTCGTCGATCGTGACGACCCAGTGGTCATGTTCCCAGGTGCATGAGAACACCAGGTGATCGACCGCGACGTCAAGTCCGACGGCAAGGTCTTTCGCGAGCGCGTTCATGCCGTGTGTTCCAACCCAGCGCGGATGGCCATCGCCATCGCCGAATCCGTGGCACCACACGGTGGCAAGGCCTCGCTCAGACCAGTCGTGCATCTGAGCTGCGAAGGTGTCCGAGCGAACCGTCATGAATTGCGCGCCATGATCGAGCCGGGCATCGCCGATGCGTCGGGTCGCTAAGCGGCCACCGACGGAACGGCCCTTATCGAAGACGGTGACAGAGCGTCCAGCGTCGCGCAGGGTGCGAGCGGCGACGAGTCCTGAGAGCCCGGCCCCGACGACGATCGCGTCGAGCATGTCAGCGGAGTTCGTGTGCCCGCATGATGACACCGCGTGCGAACGGGTCGAGTTTGCGTCCCGTGAGTTGTTCGGTCATCGTGATCGCTTCGGTTGGATCTTCGATGAGGCCCGTCCAGCGGATGTAGCCACCCATGATGCCCACCACACGATCACCGAGCTCTTCGCCGTGAATGAGCACTCGTTGCCCGGCACGAATGAGGTCGTTGATCTCGCGGTAGAACGATCCGAGCCAGGCGTCGATGTCGTCGGTGCGTACTGGACGATGGCGGTACGGCTGCCCGAGCTCTTCGTAGTTGTGGAGATTGTGCGGTGCCTGGATCACCGAGATCACGTAGTTGAAGCCGTTTTCACGAATCCAGATGATCTCTTCTTGGCGTCGGACCCGTCGATGGCTGTCACCGAAGCCGCCGGGGCGTTCACAGATCGCCAATTTGTCCTTCAGAATCCACGTGAAATTGCGCGGCTGGATGCCAAGGGCCCATTTCCCGCGCAGTTTTGCGGGCATCATGGGGCGCTCACGGGCTCATTCATACCGGATTGCACTCTACTCGTGTTCAACCCGCAGGCGTTGACCCTTTCGGGCGATTCGGCGACCGCCGGCAATCTCACAGGCCACGATGTCGCCCTTGGCGACGGCGAGCACCCGTTCGATGGCTGCGAGATCAGGTGGGTAGCCATCGACGGCGAGCCACTGGCGCAGGGCGCGGCGGGCAATCACGGGATCGGCGTTCGCCACCGCCCGAGCATCGGTCGGATCGAGCGCCTCGGCGAGTCGATCGAGGAACTGGTCATCATCACGGAGGAGATCGGCGGTGCGATGGAGGACAGGCACGGGATCACGCCCGGCGATGTTGGCGAGCAGGGGGATCAGCTCGTTGCGGACTCGATTTCTCCAGAATGCAGGGTCGGTATTCGATGGGTCGGCCACTGGTGTGATCCCGTGATCAGCGCAGATGGCTTCGGTGTCGCTGCGTCGCAAGGCGAGCAGTGGGTGCGTGGGGCCCGGTTCGATGGCGCTGAGTCCGGTACTTCCTGCTCCACGCAAGAGCCGGATGAGCAGTGTTTCAGCCTGATCATCGGCGGTGTGACCGGTGAGCGCCCCCGTCGGAAGGATGTGCTGGCGGGCGTCGCGGGCACGGGCTTCGAGATTCGGGCCGGCGCCGGGTTCGACATGGTGGACGACGAACGCCACGCCGATGGATACAGCGATTCGCTCAGCGTGTTCGGCCTCCGAGGTTGATGAGGGGCGAAGGTGATGGTTGACGTGATGAGCTGTGACGTCAAGGCCAGCCGCTACGGCGAGCACCAGCAATGCGCTTGAGTCGGCGCCGCCAGAAAAGGCACAGTCGACGTGAGTCCCCGGGGTCGGGAAGATGCAGCGGCGAAGGTAGTCGTCGATGTCAGAGCTCGGAGTCGCGCTGGCGACGCCCAAGCGGGTGCTTGAGGGCGGTCACCGACTTCAGATAGCCCGCAACCAGTCCAATCGCAGTTCCGGCACCAACGAAGGTGAGAACGACGCCGATCCACCAGTGCCAGACGTTCGCTGCGAGCATGCGCTGAGTCTAACCGGTGGGCTCGCCAGCGACAGTGCCGTCGCCGTCGAAGTCTTCTCGGAGGCAGAACTCAAGGCGTTGTAACAAGCTCGACGGCAACTCGTCGTTGCTTGCCTTACGGCGGATCGCTTGTTTGAGTTCGAAGTGAAACTCGTACGCCTGTTGGCAGTCGGCGCAGCCGTCGAGGTGGCCGTGGATGTGCTCGCGCGCTTCGATGGAGAGTTCTCCGTCGAGGTAGGGCTCGAGTTCTTTGAGTGTTTCGTTGCAGTCAGCCATGTTGTGTCAACCGGCCTGATCCACCAGGCCTCGCTCCTCGGCGTAGGCGTATAACGCACGTTGCATCGCTTTTCTTCCCCGATGGAGACGAGACATCACAGTTCCGACCGGGATGTCGAGCATGTCGGCGATTTCTTTGTAGGCGAAACCCTCGACGTCGGCGAGGATGACCGGCAGGCGGAAGTTCTCCGGTAGGTCTTCGAGTGCGGTCTTTACTTCGTCGTCGGTGAAGAGATCGAGGAACTGATCTTCTGCTGACAGCGAGGCTGCGGCCGCTTCAAGACCACCGACCCGACGGTACAAGAAGAGGTCTTCGACCTCGCCAAGATCAGTCTCGTCAGGTCGACGCTGCTTGGCTCGGTAGCGATTGATGTAGGCGTTGGTCAGAATGCGAAAGAGCCAGGCCCGCAGGTTGGTGCCTTCGGTGAAGGTTTCGTAACTGCGGAAACCACGCAGCATTGCCTCTTGGACGAGGTCTTCGGCGTCGGCTCGGTTCCGCGTCATGCGAAGCGCAGCTGAGTACAACTGCGGTGCGTATTCCATCGCCTCCTCGGCGAAACGGGAACGGTCAGCCACCTTTGGGAACCTAACCGGCCGAGGTGGCCGTGCCCACCCCGCGCAGGGAACCACCAGCGGATTCGGTGTCTAAGAACCACTGGTACGTGTCGCGCAGGCCTTCGGCGAGCGTCACCGTCGGGTCCCAGCCGAGGTTCCGCAACTTGCTGACATCAAGCAGTTTGCGAGGGGTGCCGTCGGGCTTGGAAGTGTCCCATCGAATCTCTGCCTCGGGATGCACGATCGACCGGATCGTCTCGGCGAGTTCACGAATCGACAGGTCGACGCCGGTTCCGACGTTGATGTGGGAGTCGTCGCTGTAGTTCTCCAAGAGGAAAAGGCATGCCCGGGCGAGGTCGTCGACATGGAGGAACTCTCGGTAGGCCGAGCCCGTTCCCCACACCTCAACCTCGCTGCGACCTTCAACCCGCGCATCGTGAAACTTGCGGATGAGTGCCGGGATCACATGACTCGAATTGAGGTCGAAATTGTCGCCTGGGCCGTACAGGTTGGTTGGCATCGCCGAAATGAAGTCGCTGCCGTATTGCCGGCGATACGCCTGACACAACTTGATGCCGGCGATCTTTGCGATCGCGTACCACTCGTTGGTTTGTTCGAGCGGGCCGGTGAGGAGTTGGTCCTCGGTGATCGGCTGGGTGGCGTGACGTGGATAGATGCACGACGAGCCGAGGTACAGCAACTTCTCGGTGCCTGACTCGTGGGCAGAGTGCACCACGGTGCCGTGGATCATCATGTTGTCGTAGATGAATTCGGCTGGACGGGTGCTGTTGGCCAAGATGCCGCCGACGGTGCCGGCGACCAAGAAGACGTAGCGAGGTCGATTCGCCTTGAACCAGTGCGACACTTCGCTCTGGTCGCGTAGATCGACTTGATCACGGGTGGCCGTCAAGATGTTGGTGAAGCCCTCGGCCTCAAGGTGCCGGATAATGGCAGCACCGACGAGACCTCGGTGGCCTGCAACATAGATGGGTGCATTGCGGTCGATCATTTGGACTCCTTGAGCGGTGCGAGTTGGGATCGGACGGCATCCATGAGTCTGGTGGTGAAGTCATCGCGCAGGGAGGCGATCAGCGCAGGAAATTGGGCGGCCAGGGGCGTTGAACCGGGGTGGTTGCCTGTGAGGAACGTTGCAGCGCCGAGCGCAGACAGCGCGACATATGCCGTCACATCGGCAAACTCAGGTCGAAAGAGCGGGTGATCGCCTCCGATAAGTTCGGTCATCGGGTGGCCGTGGTAGAGCGCTGCCACACACGTCGCGAGACCAGCCATGTCATCTGATGTCGTCTGGCCGATGCGCTCTTGGAATTCAGTGGAGAGCACCGCTCCCGATGGGTCGAGCACGTGCGTGTAGTTGAGCATCGAATCGATACCCGGATGATCACGGGTCCAATCAAAACGGAAGTCGAATCGAGCACGGAACTGATCCTCAGCGGTCGCATGCGGACGCAAGGTGATCTCGTTCATGTCATCGACGAGGCGCCGGTGGGCGGTGGCGACCGCTTCGGCGAGCAACACGTCTCGATTGCCGAAGTGGTAGTTGACGAGCGCTGGCGACAGGTCGAGTTCGGTACAGATGTCGGCGAGAACCACCCCACGCGGGCCTTTTGAGGCGAGTTCGCGTGCAGTTGCATCGATCAGTGCATCGCGCGCATCCCCATACGAGAGTGATGGCGAAGTCGTGTTACGCGATTGACGAGCCATAGCCCCGTGGAGGCTAGTCCTACGACCGCAAGAGTGATAACCAGATCGGTCCCCCGGACGATCTCGAGTTCGAAGAGTCGACGGAACGGGCCGATTTCGACCATTGCGATGAATCCAATGACGGTGGTAGCGACGAGTGAGAGCCGACGCGGCGTCAGTGGGCTTGCCACGATCGCCAGGTGGCTCAACGCGATGAATCCTGCGCCAAGTACTGGTGCCGTCCCGCCGACGACGGCGTCGATGATGACGATCGCGAATGCGATCGCAACGCCAGCGGGCACGGCACGGTTCAACACCCGGCGAAGAAATCCGGTGCGTACGAGACCCGTGTCGGGTTCGAGTGCTAGCACGGTTGCGGGGATCCCAATCGTGAACCAACTGAGCAGCGTGAGATGAATCGGTCGGAGGGGATAGGTCGAGCCGATGATCGCCACCACGGTCGACAGCACAAGCGAGTACGTGGTTTTGGCTAAGAACAGGCTGGCGACGCGTTCGATGTTGTTGATGACGCGCCGTCCCTCTTCGACAACGCCTGGCAGCGCAGCGAAGTCCGAGTCGAGCATGACGAGTTGAGCGACGGCACGAGTGGCCTCAGCGCCCGACGCCATCGCGATGCCGCAGTCAGCCGCTTTGAGCGCCAGCACATCGTTGACGCCATCGCCGGTCATGGCGACGGTATGACCTGCCGTCTGCAACTCGTGGACGAGGTCGCGTTTGCGACGTGGATCAACCCGGCCGAGAACGGCGGGATCGTCGTCTGGCCCAGGGTCGATACCAGCGCGTTGAGCAATGGCGGTGACGGTCGCCTGGTCGTCACCTGACAACACCCGAACGGCAACACCTTGATCGGCGAACCAGGCGAGGGTGGTTGGAGCGTCGGGTCTGATCTCATCGTCGAGAATGACGAGTGCGGCGCGACGCTCATCGTGGTCGAGTGTGAGCACTCGTCGTCCGAGCATCGTGTGACGTTGCACTGCAGCATCGCCAGGTTCGGGAGCGCCGAGTGTCCAACGTGAACCATCGATGAGAACGACGGTCGAGGACCGCTTCGCCGATGAGAATGGCTGACGATCGACGACCTCCGCCGGAGCGTCAGCGTGCAGTGCGGTAGCGATCGCCCGCATCGTGATGTTGGGATCGGGATCGGCAGCGGCGATGGCTGCCAACGTCGCCGTCGCACCGTCTTCGAACTCCTCGATGTCGACGAGCCTCATGTTGCCGCTGGTGATCGTGCCGGTCTTGTCGACGCAGAGCACATCGACCCTGGCGAGCACCTCAATCGCAGGAAGTTCTTGGACGAGGCAGCGACGTCGACCGAGTCGAACCACGCCAACTGCGAAGGCGACGCTTGTCAACAGCACGAGTCCTTCGGGCACCATGCCGACCAGACCAGCGACGGTGCCAATGAGCGACGTCTGCCAGTTGGCATCGGTGCGCAGCAGTTGGCTGAGGGCCAAGATCATGCCGATCGGCACCATCGCAACGCCGACGGTGGTCACGATGCGGTTGATGTCGTTTCGTAACGGTGAATCGACGAGGGCGAAGCGACGAGCTTCAGCCGTCAGCCGGGCGGCGTAGCCCTCGGCCCCGACTGCAGTGACGCGAATCGCCCCGGTACCGGCGATCACCGTTGCGCCCGACATGACGTGATCACCAGTGCTGACGGCGATGGGATCGGCCTCGCCGGTGAGTAACGAGGCATCGATGTCGAGTTGATGTGACTCGACGACATCACCGTCAGCGGGAATCTGATCGCCGGATCGAACCTCGATGATGTTGCCGACGTCAAGTAGGTCGAGTGCGACGTCGTCGACACCGTCGTGGCGCCGCACGCGGGCAATAGGAGCGGTGAGGACTCGAAGCGAATCGAGAATGCGCTTGGCGCGCAACTCTTGGATGATGCCGATGCCGCTGTTGGCGATAATGACGCCGGCGAAGAGCGCGTCCTTCGGGCTGCCGGCCACCAGCACCAGCCCCGCCAAGACGGCGAGCACAGCGTTGATCGGCGTGAGCAGGTTCGCTCGGACGATGTCCGTCACCGTCCGCGAGAGCGGATCCGGACTGTTCACAGAGCCTGGGATGAGAATCGAACTCACGACCTACGCATTACGAGTGCGTTGCTCTACCGACTGAGCTACCCAGGCAACGGTGCGTGAGCCTACCGAGGCACCGGCAGCGACCACACCAGTCGCTGAAGGGCGAGTGACGAGTTGACGTTGCGGCCAAGCGCGCTGACCGTCTCGTTAATCGCAGTTACCGCTGCTGCAGCATCGTCGGGCGCAATCCGACCGGCAACGAGGGCATCGCGATAGGTCGACGCCATCACCGTGAGGCCGGCTCGCAGCTCGTCGGTGGTGAAGCGCCGAAGTTCTCGCTTGTGTCGATCCTCAAGCTGTTTCTTACCGCTGCCTCGGGCACCGTAGCGATCGATCCGTTCCTGAAGTTCGAGGGCTTCTGCTTCTTGGCGGGCAGCCATCGGGACAAGTGCCGCATCGAGCAGCGATTCGATTCGCGCAACGAATGCAAACGCAGTGTTGCCCGATCCGTCGAGTTGATGGATCGCATCGGCAAACGCCCGGCGTCGCTCGGCGAGTTGCGGATCGGTCGCCAAGACGCGGGCTCGATCGAGATCGCCGAGTGCACCTGTTGCGGCGAGCGACGCATGCTCGGCGTCAATTCCCTCGGCGGTCAGCCGAGCAGCGATCAACTCATCGGGAATGGCTCGAAAGTCGACACGAACACATCGGGACGCAATCGTGATGAGGCCAGCGGGCACGCTTTCAGCGCAGATGATGAACCGCGTGGTGGCTGGTGGTTCCTCGATGGTCTTCAACAGCTTGGCCGCGGCCGTGTCGGCGACGAGATGGAAATCGTGGAGGATCATCACGGTCAGGTCGCCCTCTGCAGGACTCAGCCACGACTGCTCGACGATCCACTCAGCCTGCTCGGCAGTGATCGACGCGCCTTCGCGCTCAACCTCGCGACAATCGGGATGATCACCGCTCATCACAAGGCGAACGTTGCGATCATCGGTGCTTTCGGTGCCGGCGATCATCACGGCGGCGAAGGCTCGAGCGGCTTGTTCGGTGGTCGATCCATGCGGTCCGATGAAGAGGTAGGCGTGCACCGGTTCATTGAGCGCACGTTGGAGTCGGGTAACGGCCGTGTCTTGGCCGACCACCGCATCCCAGATGCTCGCCATCAGATACCCAGCCGGTCCCGCACCGCAGTCCGGATGGTTTCAGCGATGGCCTCTTGATCGTTCGCCGCATCGATCACGATCCAGTGGTCGGGATCGGCGGCCGCCATTGCGAGGAAGCCGGCGCGGACACGTTGATGGAAGTCGTCGCCTGCTCGTTCGAACCGATCGAGTTCTCGTCCTTGCATACGAGCGGCGAGTACGGCCTCGTCGGCATCGAGCAAGATGACGAGATCGGGCCATGTCGTACCAATCGCCCATTCATTGATCCGACGTACCTCATCGACGGGTAATCCGCGCCCGTAGCCCTGATACGCAAGGGTGGAATAGACCGAGCGATCGCTCACCACGTGACGATCGTTGGCGAGCGCCGGCCGCACTACTTGAGCGAGGTGCTGGGCACGGTCGGCGGCCACGATGAGGGTTTCCGCATGATCGTCGAGATCATCGACCGTGACGTCGTGGAGGATGTCACGCAATCGACGGCCAATCGCGGTGCCGCCGGTCTCGCGCGTGAGCACGGCATCGAGATCACGGGCGAGACGTTCCGCCTGGGTGCTCTTGCCGCACCCCTCGGATCCCTCGAGGGTCACGTACACCGGGCGGGTCATCGCTTCTTTGCCGCTCGCTTTCGTGCAGCCGGCTTCTTCTTCGGTCCCTGTTCGCGGCGAATCGCAAGCAACTCGAATGCCCGTTCGGGCAACATCGCTTCGATTCGGTCACCTTTGCCGATCGAGGCGTTGGTGTCGCCATCGGTGACGTAGACACCGAAACGACCATCTTTGGCCACGACGGGGCGCCCGGAGACCGGGTCGTCGCCGAACTCGCGAAGCGGACCGGCCGCTGCCATATTGCGTGCACCGCCGCGGCGGAAGACTTTGGGCAGCTTGAAGATCTCGACCGCTTCATCAAGGGTGATCGTGAGCAATCGCTCCTCGGATTCAATTGAGCGGAAGTCGCGACCTTTCACCACGTACGGCCCATACCGACCATTGGCCGCCTGAATCTCTTCGCCATCGGCGGGGTCAACGCCGAGCACTCGAGGCAAACGCAAGAGCTGCTCTGCATCGTCCAGCGTGATGCGTTCGAGGCTCATCGTGCTGAACAGGCTCGACATCTTCGGCTTGGTGTGTCCGGGCGGAAGTTGTTCTGGGTCGCCCCACTGCACATAGGGCCCGTAGCGACCGTTCTTTGCATACACCGGCAGACCTTCGAGTTGTCCGATCGGTTCGTCACTCTTGGGGAGCGACAGCAGGCGGATCGCCTCGTCAATGGTGAGTTCGTCGGGCGCGAGGTCGTCGGGGATGCTGGCAGTGTCGTCCCCGCGCTTGATGTAGGGCCCGTACTTGCCTGGCTTGGCGACGATCTCGGTGCCATCAGCATCGACGCCAATCGGGAACGAATTGATCGCGGCGGCATCGATCTGATCGAGGTTCTCTTCGACGAGTCGCTTGAGGCCTGGCAGCGCGTCATCACCGAAGTAGAAGCGAGTTAGCCAGTCAACCTTCTGGAGGCGGGCACCAGCGATCTCATCGAGATCCTCTTCGATCTTGGCGGTGAGTTCGTAGTCGACGAGATCGGAGAAGTGGGATTCGAGAAGGCCAACAACGGCGAACGCCGTCCATGTCGGGACGAGTGCCTGGCCCTTCTTCCACACATACCCACGGTCTTGAATGGTCTGAATAATCGAGGCCCACGTCGACGGTCGGCCGATGCCGAGTTCTTCCAGACGTTTGACAAGACTGGCCTCGGTGAATCGCGCTGGCGGCGTTGTGCTGTGGCCATCGGGCCGGAATGCATCGGCAGGGACGACATCTCCGACAGCGAGTGCCGGGAGCAACGCCTCATCGGAGTCGTCGCTATCGCTGTCGTCATCAGATGTCGGAGCGCCGAGCACGGCTCGGTGGCCTTGGAACTCGATCGTGGTGCCGCTCGCAGAGAACTCGCAGTCGGTCGACTCATGGGTTGAGATCGCACCGAGACGGACGCTGACCGTCGTGCCGCGGGCGTCGGCCATCTGCGAGGCGAGCGTGCGCTGCCAGATCAGCGTGTAGAGCGCGAGTTCCTGGCGATCGAGATCGCGTTGGACCTCGTCGGGGCTTCGGAACGGCGTGGTCGGTCGGATCGCCTCGTGTGCTTCCTGGGCGTTCTTCGACTTGGACGCGTAGTGACGCACCTTGTCGGCCAGATGGGAGTCGCCATAGATCGAGCGAATGGCATCACGTGTGGCGTTGAGTGCCTCGTCGGAGAGCGCCACGCTGTCGGTTCGCATGTACGTGATGAAGCCGCGCTCATACAGCCCCTGGGCAAGGCGCATCACTTGTGACGATGAAAGCCGAAGCCGCCGTCCACCTTCTTGTTGGAGGGTGGACGTCATGAACGGTGCCTTGGGCGAGGAGCGGTAGGGCTTGGTGTCGACTGAGCGAACCGTGACGGTGGCTTCGCCAAGACCAGCGGCAAGGGTCACTGCTCGGGACTCATCGAGCGCAACCACACGTGCGTCAGGTTGTCCATCGGCACCGAAGTCTTTGCCCGTGGCGACCTTGGTGCCATCAACGGCAACCAGCTTGGCGGTGAACCGCGGAGAGGTCGCCGCATCGAGCTCGATTGACCAGTAACTCGCAGTCACAAAGCGCATTCGCTCGCGCTCGCGCTCGACGATCAAGCGAACCGACGGGCTTTGCACACGACCCGCTGAGAGGCCACGATTGACCTTGCGCCACAGGATCGGCGACACCTCATAGCCGTAAAGGCGGTCGAGGATTCGGCGGGTCTCGGCAGCGTCGACCAGTCCGAGGTCGATGTCGCGTGGGTTGGCGACGGCGTGATCGATTGCTGAACGGGTGATCTCGTGGAACACCATCCGTTTGACGGGGAAGCCCTTCTTCGGCCTCAGGTTCTCGAGCAGATGCCACGAGATCGCTTCGCCCTCGCGGTCTTCGTCGGTTGCGAGGTAGAGCTCAGAGGCATCTTTGAGCGCCGCTTTGAGCTCTCGTATGACCTGAGAGCCACGGTCGGTGAGCTCATAGGTCGGCGCAAAGCCATGGTCCACATCGACGGCAAGGCCTTTCGACGGCAGGTCAGCAACGTGTCCAACCGACGCGCGCACGTCGAACTCGTCGCCGAGAAAGCGCGAGATCGTCTTCGCCTTCGCCGGCGATTCGACAATGACGAGAGGGCGTCCCCCTGAGGAGGTCGAGCGTGAAGAAGTGGCCATGTTCGTGGTGAGTGTGCCGTGGCTCAGCAAAGCAGGCAACCGGGACGGTACCTAGTGTGATCGGGTGGCAGGCACTCAAGGGCGAACCGTCTGGGTGCTCGGCGACCAGTTGGATCGTCGCTTGGCCCATCTGCATGGGGCCCAACCACACGACACGCGAGTGCTGTTCGTGGTGTCCCTCAACAAGATTCGTTCCGCCCCGTGGCACCGCCAGCGCCTGCACTTCATCTTGACGGCGATGCGCCGATGTGCCGCCGAACTCGCCGCTCAGGGCTTTGAGGTCGATTGGCGGGTCGCCGAAACGATGTCGGCGGGTGTCGCTCAACATGTTCGTGAATGTCGCCCGACGCACATCGACGTGATGCAGCCGATGAATATGGCTGGACAGCGGCTCATCGATCGGCTGGCGTCAACACATCCGATCAACGTGGTTCGCAGTGACCAGTTCCTCTGCCATCGCGACGACTTCGCCGAATGGGCAACGGCCAATCGTCGACGTGACGGTTCGTTGCTGCTCGAGGACTTCTACCGATGGCAGCGGCGACGGCTCGGGATACTGATCGAGCCAGATGGCGAGCCAGCGGGCGGTCGTTGGAACTTCGACGACGAGAATCGATTGCCACCACCGAAGGGTGAACATCCTTGGCCGACACCGATCGTTGACGAACTCGACGACATCGACGACGAGATCACGCAGTTCATCGATTTGATTGAGGGGGTTCGCCTCGTCGGTGCTGCACCGACTGGGTTGTGGTCGACGAGTCGTAGGGGAGCCCTCGCACGCCTTGATCACTTCGTGGCAACCGGACTCGCCGGCTTTGGGCCATATGAAGATGCCGTGCTCGCTCAACAGCGACACCTCAATCATTCGATGCTCAGTCCGTATCTCAACGTGGGGTTGCTGCATCCCGATGAAGTGGTGGCGGCCGTACTTGCGGCAACGGACGTACCGATGAATTCACGCGAAGGTTTCGTACGTCAGATGATCGGCTGGCGTGAGTATGTCCACGGCATCTACTGGTGGCTTGGAGCCGACTACGCGGCGTCGAACTTTTTCGAAGCGGAGGATGCGTTGCCTCCTTCGTTCACCGGTGCACCGACGCAGATGCGGTGCGTTTCGCATGTCGCTCAATGGGTCAGCGATGATGCGTGGACCCATCACATCCCTCGGCTGATGGTGCTGGCAAACCTTGCGACGCTTGCGGGCACTGCACCAGAGGCGATGGTGCAATGGATGTGGGCGAACTTCATCGACGGCGCCGAGTGGGTGATGGTGCCGAATCTGATCGGTATGGGGCTGTACGCCGACGGTGGGCAAATGAGCACCAAGCCATACGTCTCGGGCGGGAACTACATCTCGAAGATGACCGATTTCTGCCGGGGGTGTCGATTCGACAAGTCGGCACGTACCGTTGATGACGCCTGCCCCTTCACCACCTTGTATTGGGATTTCCTCGACCGTCATCGTGATCGATTGCGCCCCAATCATCGCATGGCCCGCGTCTACGCCAACCTCGATCGTCTCGCTGACCTCGATGACATCCGTACCCGTGCTGTTGAGGTCCGTCGTCGGCTGTCGGCCGGCACCCTCTGAGATACCGTGCGCTCGATGGATCGGGCGCTCGGCTGGGACGCACACTTTGAAGAGGTGTGGAACTCGCTCGGCCGTCCCGCTGCGCACGCAACGCCTGGTCGAGTGGCCAGGATCGATCGAGGCTGGAGCACAATCTGGCGCAGTGCCGTCGACCCGGACCCGCTGCGGGTTCGCAACATCGGGGCCGACGTCGCCGTGGGCGATTGGGTCGTGGTCGATGCGAATGCGGAACGGATTGAGTATGTGCTTGATCGCCGGTCGGCATTTGTGCGTCGGGCGTCGCACGAAGGCGACCGAGCCGAGGCCGACGTGCTCGCTGCGAACATCGACGTGGTGGTGTTGGTGCATGCATTGACCGCCCCGCCGAATCAGCGTCGGCTCGAACGCGAACTCGTCCTCGCCTTCGACTCTGGTGCTTGGCCGGTCATTGCCCTCACGAAGCACGACGTAGCGGAGAACACGGCGGCGACCGTCGCCGAACTGACATCCGTGGCGGTCGACGTCCCAGTGCTCGTCGTCAGTGGCATGACCGGCGAGGGAGTGGAACAACTGCGTGCACTCGCCGCCGGTGGCCGAACCATCGCATTTCTCGGTGCGTCGGGTGTGGGTAAGTCGACGTTGGTGAACGCACTGCTCGGTCGGGAGGCGATGGCGACATCGGCGGTGCGAGAGGGCGACCAGCGCGGTCGGCACACGACGGTTGCAACACAACTACTGGCGCTTCCAGAAGGCGGGTGGCTGATCGACACACCCGGCTTTCGCGCCGTCAGCCTGTGGCTGTCGGGGCACGGCATTGAGCGGGCCTTCGTTGACGTCTTCGATCTCATGGATCACTGCCGTTTTCGTGACTGCAAACACGACCGCGAGCCAGGCTGTGCGGTGCGTGAAGCGATCGACGACGGTCGTCTTGATGAAGCGCGCTTCGCGAGCCTCGAGCGTCTCGTTGCCGAAGAGGCGGCGCTCGAAGACGAGCAACGTCGACGCGAACGTCTCGCTGACCGTCGAGGTGGACGACCTACACCTGATGGCTCCGATGGGGAGTGACGTCAACGGCATCGCTACTGTCGGGTCATGACTGCGCTCCCATCCACACCAGAGATGTACGACCTCCGCATGTCGGAGAAGGTGCGACCCCTTTACGAGGCCGTGAAGAAGTTCATCGCCGAGGAGATCGAACCCAAGACCGAAGAGTTCTTCCGTCTTGGCAAGGATCGCGAAGATCATTGGGGTTATGGCGAAGGCCAGCTTGAACTTCTTGAGTCGATCAAGACCAAGGCCAAGGAGCAAGGCCTCTGGAACTTCTTCCTCCCCGATGCCGAGACGGGTGAAGGTCTGTCGAACCTCGACTACACCTACATCGCCATCGAACTCGGTAAGAACCCGATCGCTTCGGAGTGTCTGAACTGTTCAGCCCCCGACACGGGCAACATGGAAGTGCTCGAGCGTGTGGGCACCCCCGAGCAGAAAGAGCAGTGGCTCAAGCCGCTGTTGAACGGCGAGATTCGTTCGGCTTACATCATGACCGAACCCGACGTGGCCTCATCCGACGCCAAGCAGTTGGCATGCCGTGCGGTTCGCGATGGCGATGAGTACGTCATCACCGGCGAGAAGTACTGGTCATCAGGCGCTGGCGACCCGCGGTGCAAGATCATGATCGTCATGGTGCAGACCGACCCTGACGGGCCGCCGCACCGCCGGCAGTCGCAGATCCTCGTGCCACGCGACACCCCTGGCGTCGAGGTTCGCGGAGCGATGCACGTGTTTGGTGAGGACGACGCACCTCATGGCCATATGCACCTGCGTTTCAACAACGTGCGTGTACCAGCGTCGAACTTGTTGCTCGGCGAGGGCCGCGGCTTTGAGATCTCACAGCTGCGCCTTGGACCAGGCCGTATCCACCACGCCATGCGTTCGGTCGGTGCAGCCGAGAAGGCGCTCGAGCTGATGGTCAAGCGCGGATTGACCCGTGAGGCGTTCGGGAAGCGCATTGCTCATCTTGGCAAGAACCCAGAAGTGATCGCCAAGGCCCGTATCGAGATTGAGTCCATGCGCCGCATGGTGCTCACCGCCGCACGCGCCATGGACTTGCTGGGCAATGCCGAAGCCCGTGTGTGGGTGTCAGCGATCAAGGCGATGGTGCCGATCCGCACCTGTCAGATCGTTGATGAGGCCATGCAGATGCACGGCGCGATCGGTGTGTCGCAGTGGACGCCGCTGGCCCGGATGTATGCCCAGCAGCGCACGCTTCGCTTGGCCGATGGCCCGGACGAGGTGCACTGGCACGTGGTCGGTCGTCAAGAGGCTGCGTCGATGGAAGAAGCTGCTCGGGACTACAACCCGAAGGAGACCTTCTACGCCAGCGCTGGGTCAGACCACTCCGGCGTGTTCTCTGGTCCTGCCTGACCGAGGGTCCAACCGGCTGCTGAGCGTTGCCAGAGTCCGATTCGGGTCACTGCGGCTCGTGGCAGCGGCCCATAGATGTGAGGGAACAGTTCATCGATCCCGGGCGCTGGTGGTTCATCGATAATCGGTGAGCCGACGCGGTCGGGATCGATCTGCAACAACAGCACCTCGCCGCAGTCGTCGTAGAAGCGTGTGGCGACCCCTTCGATTTGGTGTGGTCGTGAGCAATGAATGAAGCCCACCTGTTCGAGCGTCATCCCTCGCGTGCTGACGCGGTACTCGTCGTCAGCGTGTGTCGCCGTCCAGTCATCGATGAGCGCGAGGTGCCAGATCATGGTGGTGAGGGTAGGTGGCCTAGGGCGGTTCGAGTGCCATGACGACACGACCTTCGACGGTGTCAAGGCCGACCAGTTGTGCGAGACCTGGCGTTGATCGGCGCACAGTCACCGTCACGAGCAGCCCATCGGTCGTGACCTCGACGGTTGCCGATCGATCGAGGGCGGTCACCGTGCGCCGGGCGCTTGCGGTGGGGTCGGCTGCTCGGATGGCCACGCGTGCCGCTTCTCTCGCCATGAGATCGACGTCGAGTTGCGCATTGACGGCGATCAACATCTGCACGGCGATCATGATCACGGCGACAAATGCGCCAAGCGCAAGTGCGAATTCCACCGTCGCTTGACCACCGTCAGGTTTGTTCGATGACGGCTCGCATGATGCGATCAAAGAGCCGCCCG
Source organism: Actinomycetota bacterium (assembly GCA_029978335.1). Classification (GTDB taxonomy): domain Bacteria; phylum Actinomycetota; class Acidimicrobiia; order Acidimicrobiales; family Ilumatobacteraceae; genus Casp-actino5. The sequence continues at coordinate 61,341 of JAPOJQ010000003.1, read as the reverse complement.
ACGGTCTCGGCTCCGGCTCCGGTCGTTGCCCATCCGATGACGAGCAGCCCAACGAAGGCGGCGGCGAGGAGCACGAGTGCATATTCGGTGGTCGCTTGACCCGCGTCACCGGCCAGTGGTCTCGATGTCGACATAGTGGATTCCTCACAGTTCAGATGTTGCTGAGGGGCCCCGTGCCGAGACCGGCGATCGCGGCGCCGATAGCCGGAAGTACGGCGAGCAGGACGAACGACGGCAGGGTGCACACGACGAGCGGGGCAGAGAGCCGGACAGGAAGCGTTCGGGTGCGTCGAAGCGATGCCTCGCGCCGCACTCGATCAATGTCGTCGACCATGCGGTCGAGTACCGGGGCGAGGGCAGAGCCGTAACGCTCCGCTCGAATCACACCATCGACGAGTTGGCGAGCATCGGGTCCGATTCGCTCGCCAAGTTCTGCCAAGGCGTCGGCCGTGAGCCAGCCGTGCTCGATGCGCCATCCAAATTCGGTGAGATGTTCTTTCATCAGACCGTCCACATGGTGCAACGTCGTCAGCAAGGCGCTGCGCACGGTGAGCCCCGCACGAACATGCAAGGTCACCGATTCGAGCACTTCGGCAAATATGGCCAGGTCTGAATCACCGCGATCGGCGATGATTCGTCGCATCCAGCACCACCCGGCGACGTTGAGTGCGATACCGACGCCGACGGCGATGGCGCCGGCCGGTCGGCCGAGATGGCTTCGAACCGACGTCGATGTCGATGCGAGAAGCGCAAGTACCCCAAAGGGGAGCACGGTCATCACCGCAGCCGACAGCCGTGCCGGGGCAGCAGCAAGTCGTCGTTCTCGGCGGTCGTCAGCTCGGGCCCGAAGCCGCGACGCACATCGGTCAAGCGCTTCGGCACCGCTGCCGCCTTGGGCGGCGATGGTGGCGACGAGGCGGAGCATGAGCACGCGGTCGGCATCGTCTTCATCTGGGATGGCGCGTGCGACGTGGTCGGCGAGTGTGCCCTCATCGCCCTGGGCGGAGATGCCGAGATGGTGCATCGTGGTCGCCAGCGACGCGCCGGATCGCAATGCCCGAGCGATCTCGTCGCATTCGTGTGCGGGATCGCGTCGCTCGGTTCTGGTGTGTCGGTTCGTTGGCCGCCACGGTCGTCTCGGTTCGGGGCGAGCAACGAGGAGCCGGTGTGCGGCGATGCCGACCACCATGGCGCGGAGCACGGTCATCGCAATCGCTGCGGTGAGGCGATCACTCGCTCGTGATCGGTGAGCGGTCGCACATCGACGCCATCTGGCTCGCTGATCGACAAGATCTGCCGTCTGCCGTGCGTGCCCCGGCCGAGGTGGACGATTGCATCAATCGAGCGATGCAATTGGTCAACGATGGCAGGCATTGGCCATCCGGGTGCAGCACGCAGGACGAGCTGGGAGAGTCGGTGGATGGCATCGGCCGGTCCATTGGCATGGCAGGTCGCCATCGACCCGTCATGACCGGTATTCATCGCCTGCACGAGCGTGATGACCTCGTCACCTCTGATTTCGCCGACCACCAATCGGTCGGGCCGCAAACGCAATGCGGTGACGAGCAACTCGTCGAGTGAAATGGCAGCGGTGCCTTCGGGTGATCTCGGGCGGGCTTCGAGGCGCACGAGGTGACCGTGAGCACTGATTTCAGCAGTGTCTTCGAGGAGAACGATGCGTTCCCCGGCACGGAGGCGATCGGTGATGAGGCAGGCGAGGAGCGATGTCTTTCCCGAACTCGTCGCACCCGTGACGACGATGTTGCTGCGTCGCTCGAGCAGCGTGGCGACCATCTCGCAGACTGGCTCAGGCGCAAAGTCGTGTACGTGCAGGGTGCCGACACGATGCCGTCGGAGCGACACTTCGGTGCCGGCTACGGCAACTGGGGCGATCGCAGCGCAGAGCCGTGTGCCGTCATCGAGCCGTGCATCCACGATGGGGGTGGTTCGATCGAGGCGTCGGCCGAGCGGTGCGAGTGCCCGCTCGAGGAAACGGCTCGTGTCGCTCGTTGAAATTGACCCCGCTGGGGAGAGGCATCCGGCCCGGTCAACCCACAGTTCGCCACCGGCGTGGACGATGACTTCGTCAACGTCGGGGTCGGCAAGCAAACGATCGATGGGGCCGCGACCGTTCAGTCGGTCAAGCGCAGCGTCGACCGCTGATCGGCGGTCCTCGGCGCTCGCAAGGGGGAGGTGGCGTGCGACGCTGCGTTCGGCTCGAGCGTGAAGTTCCGTCGTGCTCATTCCTGGTTGGTGATCGATCGCGGCGACGATGGCATCGAGCATGGTGGTCATGTGGTGCTCAATCGTTGGATCGGCGCAAGCGAGCGCGGCGACCGACAGCTCAAGAGCCCGGCATCGACGGCTCTCGCCACGCTCGGATCGACCATCACTTCGGCGATGACTTGTGCACCGAGGCAACCTTGCACATCGTTGCTCGACAGCGCCCTACCGGCCTCGTTGATGACGATGATGCCATCGGGCGCGACACCGGCTTCGCTGGCTGCGCGCAGCGCGAGGTAACACGGTCGCAGGATCATCAATCGTCGACTGGCCCGTTGTAGGAGCGGAGCTGGGGGTCGGCGAGTGGTGCCGGCATCAACGACGACGTCCATGCGTTCGGCAAGGCAGTCGGCGAGCACTGACCAGCGCCGTGCCGGGACGGCGCCCCCTCGGCCGGTCGGCCAGAGGTGGTGGGTGTTGTCGATGTCGATGGTGAGATCGTCGAGGCGGTTCGGATCTGCTCCCGACCGCATCCAGTCGAATACGCCATCGCCGCCGGCACTCAGACCGAGCACGCCGGGTGCATCTCCTGCGAGGTCGACGAGCGTTGCCGACGGCGCAGCGAGCGCGATGGTGGCAGCGGTGACGGTGGTTCCCGATCCACCCTTTGGTGACCAACAGAGCGTGTACATGTGCTGAGGGGGTGCGCGCCCTCAGCCGTGATCACTCTTGGTTCTGGATCGTCCGCTCGAGATGAGCGATGAACGCGTCCTCCGCCCGACGGGCTGAGCGGTCGGTGAGACCCGACGCGTGCGGCCACACGATCACCCGTTGCATCGACCACAGCGGACTGTCCTGCGGCAAGGGTTCGACCGCGAATACGTCGAGGCCGGCGCCAGCGAGGTGGCCCGACTCAAGCGCAGCGATGAGGTCAGCCTCCACGACGCACTCGCCGCGACCGACGTTGATGAAGATCGTTCCGGGTTGCATCAGCGCAAACTCCCTGGCAGCGATCGAATGGCGGGTGGCATCGGTGAGTGGCATCGATGCCACGACGACATCGGCGATCGCCAGCAGTTCATCGCGCCGATCCTCACCCCACGTCGTGCACGGTTCGTCACCAGTCGGTGTGCGGCGAATACCGATGACCCGCGCTCCGGTTGGCGAGAGGAGTCGGGCCGTTTCTGCCCCAATCGATCCCATGCCGAGAATGCCGACGGTGAGGTCGCCGAGGTCACGCGTCCACGCTGGTTCCCATGCTCGGCGTTGCTGAGCATCGTGCAGTTCTGGCATGCCACGTACGAGAGCAAGCGTCATCAACATGACGGTCTGGGCGATCGCCGGGGCGGAACCACCTGGGGTGAAGCCCACCGTGATGCCACGCTCGGCAAACCGAGTGAATACCGGATGATCTGAACCTGCGGAGAAGGCGTGGAGCCATCGCAGGTGCGGTGCGGTGAGGCACACCTTCAAAAAGACACCGCTGCGTTCTGGCCATGCGTCGGCGGAGAAGAACGCGTGGGTAATACGGGCGAGGTCATCGTCGCTTGGGAGTTCATCGCCGACGAGCTCAATGAGTTCCATTTCCGGCGCTACCGCTTGGATATCGGCCCGCCGGCGAGCCGCAACAGTGTCGGTGAGAAAGAGAACGTTGGTCACGTGCCACCCACACGACGGTCCATGTTCGCCCAGTAGGGCTCGCGCAAGGCCCGTCGTTGCACTTTGCCCACAGGGCTCTTCGGCAATGGTTCGCTCCGAACCTCCACGATGCCGGGCTTCTTGTACGAGCCGAGGCGTTCGGTGCACAGGTCACGAATTTCTGCTGCGATGCGGTCACGGGTTGCGTCATCCGGAGATGACGCAACGACGCACACCGCAGCCGGTGTTTCGCCCCAACGTTCGTGTGGTGCGGCAAATACGGCGACCTCGACAACGTCGGGATGGTCAGCGATCACGTTCTCGAGTTCTGCCGGCCAGATATTGAAACCGCCCGAGATGATCATGTCGTCCTTACGGTCGAGCACGTACAAATAGCCGTTGTCGTCAAGCCGACCGATATCGCCGGTGAGGACGAAACCATCAGCGGTCATTCGTTCGCCGGTCGCCTCGTCGTTATTCCAAAAGCCCGTCATCTGACCATCGCATCGAATGGCGATCTCGCCTTCGGCCCCGATTGGGAGCGACATAGCCGAGTCCTCCGGATCGCGGATATCGAGCAATGCGAAGGGCAACGCCCGACCCGTGGAGCGCAGCGGATTCGACCCTGGAACCTCAGAGAACCACTCCTCAGGGCCCATCATGCACACCGGCACCGCCTCGGTCTGGCCGTAGCCCTGATAGAGGACCATGCCAAAGACCTCGCGAGCGAGCAGCGCCGTTTCATCGGCAATTGGTGCACCACCGATCTGGAGCACCTTGAGCGCCGACCAGTCTCGCTGGGCCGCACTTGACTCGCGCGCGAGGGCGTTGAGCATGGCGGGCACGGCAAACATGTAGCCGATTCGTTCACGCTCCATCACCTCGATGGTTTCGGCAGGATCGAAGTGGTCGAGCATGACGTTGGTGCCACCGCTCAACCATGTCGGGGTGTAGAGGTAGCCCGACCCGTGAGAGATGGGACCGACGTGAAGACACGACTCGCCAGCGATCATGGGCGGGAAGTTGTAAAACCAGTCACGCCCAGCGGCTAACCATGATCGATGGCTGTACGCCACACCCTTTGGCTTTCCGGTGGTACCACCGGTGTGGCGGATGATGTACCAATCGTCGGGATCGATGTCGACATCCGGGTCGGTATCGGGAAAGCTCGCCAGCCAGTCTTCGTAATCGTCGCCACGAATGATGAGGTGCTCGAGTGCCGGCAGCGATGATCGCAACGCTTCGATCTCGTTGGCGTAGTGGCTCGCAACGACCACCGCTCGGCAACCGGTGTGGTCGAGCATGTGCAGATGGCTTTCGGGTGCATTGCGGGCGTACAGCGGCACGCGCACGAATCCACCAGCAGCGGCGCCGGCAAAGAAGTCTTGGGCACCGATCGAATTATCTTCGAGAACCCCGATTCGATCGCCTGGTTGGAGGCCGAGCGAGCGAAGCGCATTCGCCATCCGCAGGCCGCGTGACCATGCTTCGGCGAAAGTGAGTCGTCGAGTGCCTTCCGGAGCAACGTGAACCACGGCGGTTCGTTGCGCGTTCAGTCGGGCGGATTGCCGCATGAGGCTTCGCACATCCATGGCAGTCGACTCTAGGGTGGAGGTGTGAGTTCGGTACCGGTCGAGCCGGCAGATCCCCGCCCCGTAGTGGTCGAGTGCCGTGTGCACGGCAGTCGATGTCAGTCGTGCGGACGGCCTGATGCGTGGGTACGCGAGCGGTGCGCTGCGTGTCTCGGATCATGTGAACCCGAAGCCTTCGGTCCGGGCGGCATCGTGTGGTCATCAACTGATGTGCACCTACCGATCGGGCATCGCCTACCGCCGTTCACATTGGCCCAGGTTGATCTTCACGACGGCCCGCGGATTCTCGCCCGGTTGCACCCGACCGGTGAACTCGCGCCGGGTACGGCGGTGCAGATCGTCGGCAGCGATGATGGTGACGTGGTGGTGGGGCCGTGAATCCGGCAATCGTTGGTGTTGGGACATCCGGCTTCGGACGTTTTCCGACCGAACGCATCGAATCGTTGGCGTGGACGGCGGTGATCGAAGCGCTCGATGACGCCGGGTTGACACCGAGCGACATCGATGCTGCATATGTGGGTTCGGTGTTTGGCCCGCCAGGTATCGCCAACCGGGTGCTCGCCGGTGTTGGCCTTGCGGGTATTCCCGTCTATCGCATCGAGGCGGCCTGCGCGAGCGGCACCGTGGCCCTACACGAAGCCCAGCGCGCAGTGAGGACCGGGGTTCATCGCCGGGTTCTCGCAGTGGGGGTGGAACAGCTCTCGGTGGTGTTTGATGGCCCGATCGTGCCCGAACCAACCGACCCTGAGGGTCGGGCTGGGCTCGCCCTGCCGGCGCTGTACGCGATGCAAGCGAACCGGTACTTGGACGCTCACGGCCTTGACGCGAGCGTGTTGGCCCACATCGCAGTGAAGAACAAGTTCGCCGGTTCATTGAACCCACGAGCGCACCTCGGTGGGACTCCACCGTCGTTCGAGCAGGTGCTCGCCTCGCGGCCGATTGCTGGCCCGCTGACCTTGTTGCAGTGCTGTCCAATGACCGATGGTGCCGCTGCGGTCGTCGTGGGTGTCGATACCGATCCTGGAGCGGTGCCGTTCCTTGCGAGTTCGTTCGTCTCCGGGCCGATGTGGGATGCCGCAGGTGACGAGCCGTGGAGTATGCGAACAGTGGCTGCGGCTGCTGCGAACGTCTGGGAACAGTCCGGTCGTGGTCCCGAGGACGTTGATGTTGCGGAGATGCACGATGCGTTCACGATCGGGGAGATTCTGACCACCGAGGCACTCGGACTTGCGGCGCCAGGTACCGCCGGAGATCTTGCCGGCAGCGGGGAGACTGCCCTTGGCGGCCGACGCCCGATTAACCCGAGCGGGGGGTTGTTGTCGCGCGGGCATCCGCTTGGGGCGACCGGTCTCGCTCAGGCCGCTGAACTCGTGTGGCAGCTGCGAGGAGCGGCCGGCCCGCGCCAAGTCGAGGGCGCGCGCGTCGCGTTGCTCGAGACGATGGGCGGTGGGGCGGCGGGCGTCGATGGCAATGCCTGCGTGGTGGCCTTATTGGGGGCGCCGTCGTGATCACGAGCACTGTTGATCTGTTGGATCCGAGCGTGGTGCGCGACCCGCACCCGGTGTTCGCAGAGTTGCGTTCGCACGGGCGTCCTGTCTGGCTGGAGCGTCATCGTGCGTGGATCGTTGCTGAGCATGCTTCGGTCAATGAAGGGTTTCGCGACCTCCGGTTGTCGAGCGATCGGCTGACACCGATGGAGCGTCGACTCAGCGACGCCAACCGTGAAACGCTGGGATCGACGATCGAGCTGCTTCGAGGATGGATGGTGTTTCATGATCCGCCTGATCACACTCGGCTTCGTGAGCCGTTGCGGCGGGCGTTCACACCGGCGAGGCTGGTTGGCTTACGCCCTCGGATCGAAGCGATCGTCGACGAGTTGTTGGACGGGATCGAGGATCGCGATGACGTTGATCTCGTTCGCGATGTGACGTTCCCATTGCCGGCGATCGTCATTGCCGAGTTGCTCGGTGTGCCGGCCGAGGACCGTGAAGATTTCAAACACTGGAGCGATCAACTCTCAGCGATCGTCTTCGGGAGTCCGGATCGTGCGGGACGTGCAGCGGTGGCGGCTGCGGGTAGCGAACGATTCTCGAACTACTTCGCTGCATTGATCGACCGTTATCGGCATCATCGTGAGGACAATCTCGTGTCGGCGCTGATCGCTGTGACCGAAGACGATCCCGACGGCGCTGGGTTGGCGTCAGATGAGTTGGTCGGGGCGTGCACCATGTTGCTCTTCGGCGGTCATGAGACGACGACGACCTTGGTGACGAACTCGATGCGTTCGCTGATGTCGCATCCTGATGAGCGCCGTCGCCTCGTTGACGACCCAACAATGATCACCCAAGCGATCGAGGAACTCCATCGTTTTGATGGCTCGACCAAGGTGATGGTTCGTGTCGTTGGCGAAGGCCACGAGCGCGGTGGCGAGTCGTTCGAGCCGGGCCAGACGGTGCTGCTCGGGGTGATGGGTGCCAACCGTGACCCGGCGGTGTTCGACGAACCACATCGACTCGACCTCGCACGGGGCAACGCCCGGCATCATCTGGGCTTCGGGTACGGCATTCATTTCTGTTTGGGAGCGGCGCTCGCCCGACTCGAGGCCGAAGTGGCGATTGGTGCGCTGGTGCGACGCTTCCCTGACATGGCACACGATCCTGAGTCAGTCGTGTTCCCAGAAACCCTGTTGAGCCGCAGCGTGACCTCGCTGCCGGTCACGCTCAGGCCGTGAAGCCATCCATTCGGGCGAGCACCTGCAGCATCACTTCATCGGCGCCCCCACCAATTGATGACAGTCGGTTGTCACGGAAGAACCGCGCCGTCCAGGTCTCCTCGACGTAGCCCATGCCACCGTGGTACTGCAGACAGGTGTCAGCGACCCGACGGATGAGACGGCCGGCGGTCAACTTGGCAATGGTGGCCTGTCGAGTGGTGTCCTCACCACGCTGGTACTTGGCGGCGATGGCGTAGTTGTAGGTGCGGAGCATGTCGACTTCGGCCGAGAGCTCAGCGAGTGAATACTGCAGGTGCTGATTCGCGAGCAGCGGCTTGCCGAAGGCGTGACGCTCACGCAGGTACGCAGCCGTTCGCTCAAGCGCAAGCTCACAGGCGCCGACCGTCGAATAGGCAGCCCACATGCGCTCAACCACGAACTGTGTCATCTGCTGCTGGAAACCACGGCCGATTTCGCCGATCGTGTTCTCCACCGGCACCCGACAGTCGTCGAAACTCAACAGTCCGGTATCGGACGCCCGCATGCCCAACTTGTCGAGTTTCTTCGACACTGAAAAACCGGGGGTGTCGGTCGGCACGATGATCTGACTCATGCCGTGATAGCCGCCTTCGTCAGAGGTGCGTGCCAAGAGGCATAGCCAGTCGGCTTGAAGGCTGTTGGTGATCCACATCTTCGACCCGTTGATCACCCATTGGTCGCCGTCGCGAACGGCTTTGGTGCGCAGTCCTGCTACGTCGGATCCGGCATCGGGTTCGCTGACGGCAATCGAGCAGACCATTCGACCTTCAAGCGCCGGTTTCAGGTATGTCGTCTTCTGGGCGGGTGTACCAAAGGTCGCAAGCGACGGCGTCGCCATGTCGACTTGGACGCCAAGGGCCATCGGCAGCGATCCGTGGTCACAGCGACCGAACTCTTCGGCGAGGATGACGGTGAAGAGGTGGTCAGCGCCTTGACCACCGAAGTCGGGCTCGTATTCGAGCCCGAGAAAACCGAGGTCGCCCATCTTGGAGAAGATGTCGTGGAGCGGCATCATGCCTGCTGCTTCCCATTCCGGGATGTGTGGGTTGACTTCCTGCTCGATGAAGGAGCGGACAACGGCGCGGAACTCGTGATGTTCGGGGGTGAACTGCATTCCTGAAATGTAGGTCGCCTATGGTGCGTGCATGACCATCGAACATCAGCAGCGTGCGATTGACCTCGGCATCGTGGTGACGGATTCGGATCGGGCGTTGGCCTTCTATCGAGATCTGCTCGGCATGGTGCACGAAGGGGACATGCCGATGCCACTTGGCGGTGGCGGCACGATGCACCGTCTCAGGTGCGGCGATTCGCTCATCAAACTCGTGTGCTTCGAGTCAACGCCTGAGGCTCGCCCAGCCACGGGTGGCATCCAACACGGCACCGGTTATCGCTACTTCACCATCCATATGTCGAATATCAATGAGGTGGTCGATGCGTGTACCGCAGCGGGCGTGAAGGTGGTGACACCGGTCGTGGAACTGCGGCCGAAGGTGACCATTGCCATCGTCGAAGATCCCGATGGGAACCTCGTCGAGTTCCTTCAGATGGGCTGACTCAGACCGCGAGGAGATCGCGAGCGCCGGTGTCGCTCGAGGGGTGACGCAACTTCGACATGGCGCGGGCCTCGATTTGGCGGATGCGCTCACGGGTCAGGTTGAAGTGTTCGCCAACTTCTTCGAGGGTGCGGGGCTCACCACGGTCAAGTCCGAATCGCAGCTTGAGAATCTCGCGCTCGCGCTCGTCGAGTGGTGCGAGCAGACGGCTGATCTCTTCGGGCAGCAGCGCTGTTGCCGCGACCTCAAAGGGTGACTCCGCCGAGCGATCCTCAACCACGTCGCCGAGTTCGGCGTCGCCGTCTTCGCGAAGCGGCTCCGACAGTGACAATGGTTCGGCCGCGAAGCGCAATGCCTCGGTGACCTTGTCCTCGGGCATTTCAACTTCTTTTGCCAGCTCAGCGAGGGTGGCGGGGCGGCCGTACTTGACTTCGAGTCGTGATCGAGCCTTTTGTAGGCGTGCGAGCGTGTCACCGGCGTGGACCGGGAGGCGGATCGTGCGGCCAGTGTTGGCGATACCACGGGTGATCGCCTGGCGAATCCACCATGTGGCGTAGGTCGAGAACTTGAAGCCCTTCCGCCAGTCGAATTTCTCAACGGCGTGCATGAGGCCGAGGTTGCCCTCTTGGATGAGGTCAAGCAGCGGGAGACCCGACGCCTGGTACTTCTTCGCGATGGAGACCACGAGGCGAAGGTTCGACTGGACGAACTGACGCTCGGCCTCTTCGCCACGCCGCGCCGTACGGCGCAACTCGCGCTTTTTGTTGGCGGTGAGCTCTTTCCCGCCCGCGTCAAGGAGTTCGATCGCTTCTTTGCCGGCTTCGATTTCTTTCGCCAGACGTACCTCGTCGTCCTTGGTGAGCAGCACGTACTGCCCGATATCAGTGAGGTAAAGACGAACGAGATCCTCGTCGTCACGATCGACACGATCCTTGGCCACTCCGGCTCCCTTCGTAGGTGTGTCAGACGGCGGATGAGACGTCCGTCACGATACCGAACGACGGGGTCTCTCCCACCTGCCATGACAGGGGAATTCCCCCTGGGTAGCATGAGGTTTATGTCAAATCCGGTGCTCAATGATCGTGTTCTCAATACGTGGGCCCCGCCGGTGAGCGATGGCCCAGTTTCTTCCTGGCCGCCGCCATCGAATGACCGGATGACGGTACGTGGATCGGTGTCGGCGACGGCGGTGTTGCTGGTGTTGTTGTTGGCGTCGGCGACGGTCGGTTGGTTGATGACCGGGTCGCCGGTGACCGATGCCGATGGCGCCATTTCCTACGGGATCCCGGGGGCAGCGATGCTCGGTGTGATCGTTGGATTCGCGCTCGCGATACTGCTCGCCTTCAAACCGCATCTCGCTCGGGTATTGGCGCCGGTCTATGCGCTGGCAGAGGGCCTCTTCGTCGGGGCGATCTCACGAATGTTCGAGACCTTCTACGACGGCATTGTCATTCAGGCAGCCGGAGCAACGGTCGCTGTGGTGGCGGCGATGCTAGTGCTCTACGCCACGGGCATCGTCAAGGTGACGGATCGGTTCCGCCGGGTGGTGATGGCCGCAACATTTGGCGTCATGGCCTTTTATCTCGTCTCGTTCGTGATCAGCCTGTTTGGTGGCTCGGTGTCGTTCCTGTCGAGCGCAAGCGCATTCTCGATTGGTTTCAGCCTCCTTGTGGCCGGTCTGGCCGCCTTCAACCTGGCGCTCGATTTTGATTTCATCGAGCGGGGTGCAGCCCAAGGCCTCCCGAAGCACTTCGAATGGTTTGCTGGCTTCGGCATTTTGGTCACCGTCGTCTGGCTCTATCTCGAGATCTTGCGCTTGCTCGCCAAACTGCGCGAACGGTGATCCCGCGCGCGGTTGAGGCCGTTGCCGTTGGCGTAGGCGGTGCGGCCGTTGCGGGTGCGGTTGGTTCGATGATCGGCCTTGCTGGGCCGGCGGCCGTGGTCGGCGGCTGCAACGGCGTCATCTCGGGCTGGCGACGGACGTATGACTGGCAGTGCTCATCAGGCGTGATCGCCGCAGTAACCGACTCCTCATGGGCGCTCCTCACCACGGCAGGAGCGCTGGGAGCTCACGCGATTGCTGCGGTGACTCGAGGTGGCTATCTACCCGAGTTGAGCGAACGACAGAACCGTCACGTGTACCGACGTGGGTTTACCCCTCGCAGTGGTTTTGCGGTCACGATTGGGAACACGGTGTCGGGAGCAGGCGATCCAACCGACGCGCGCCGCCGTCACATCGTGAATGACCACGAGCAAGTGCACATCAACCAAACACGGCTACTGGGTCCCGCATTTCCGGTGCTGTATGTGGGCTGGATGATCGTGGCGGCTCCGCTTGGCGTGATCGGGTGGGCCAAGGCAAGGGCCTCAGGTGACCGGTCCTCGACGCTGTGGGCATCGGTTGATCGATGCGCCTATTGGCACCATCCGCTCGAACGCCAGGCGTATCTCAGAGCGAGTCGAGCCAGCCAAGCAGTACGCGGTTAAAGCCCTCAGGGTCTTCTTGTTGGACCCAGTGTCCGATACCTGGCAGCAGCACCGTCGCTTGGTGGTTGGCAAGATCGGTATTCATGCGTTCGACGTATCCGGGACGCCCGAGGATGACCGGGTCGAGATCGCCGGCGATGAAGAACGTCGGCATGGTGATGGGGGCAGCACCAATCGGCGTGAAGATCTCATGGTTGGCATCAAGGTTGCGATACCAACTGATGGGGCCGAAGAAGCCGCTGCGCTGGAATTGTTCGGTGTAGATCGCGAGGTCGTCAGCGGTCATCCACGGTGGCACCTCGCTGCGTCGGCCTCCAATGGCGTGTTCGAAGTAGTCCGTCAGACGGGTGCCATCAGCTGGCATCGGCCCACCGACGAGCGAGTGCATGCCGTCTCCGGATGCCATATGTGCAATGGACAAAATGAAGCGCTCGGGATCTGCGTCCAACTCGGTTTCGGGGATCATCGGAACTTGGAAATAGAGGATGTAGAAGAAGTTGTCGCCGTGTTGGGCTCGCAGCACATCGGTCGGCGGCGCTGGCCACGGCGTCCACGGCACGGAAGCAGCAATGATGGCGCGGCATCGATTGGGATGCCGTTGGGCGATATGCCACGTGACGATCGCACCCCAGTCGTGTCCGACGATGACGGCATCGTCGACACCACAGGCATCGAGCAGCCCTGCAATGTCGTCGGCGAGGTGATCGGCGCGATATGCCGCCACATCTGTTGGCGCCGACGATGCCGCGTAGCCGCGCTGATCAGGCACGAGTACTCGCCATCCGGCTTCGGCCAGCGGGGCAACTTGATGGCGCCACGAATGTGATGACTCAGGGAAACCGTGGAGCAGAACAACCGTGCCGCGCTCGCCAGGACCAGTGTCGATGACATCGAGCTCGATCCCGTCGGCAACGGTGATGCGTGCGGTGGAGTTCATGAGGCGGGTCCTCTCAAGTCGTTGATCGCCGCGAGTTCAGCCCTGATGCGTTCGACCACCAAGTGGGTGGAGGGGTCGAGATCACGATCGATGTGGAGGTTGGAAAGTTCGTCATCGAGCGCAACCAGATACGTCGACAACTCATCTTGGGTGGGCATTGGGGCGGCGTTGATTGGCACGGTCGGGCGGCGCTGCAACCACAGTTCAGCGATACGAACAAGGCAGTGAGCGATGGCGATGTCTCGGCGCTGAGCGCTTCCTGGCCCGGCGGCAATGGCCGCAGCCATCAGCCGATCGGACACTGCAATCGCGTCGGCGGCGCCTTGTTCGCAGCGCGTCACGAGTTCGACGATGGTGGTCACGACGTGCGACGAGCGGTGGGGTTGGCGGCAAGCGTTTCGTCGGGGATGACCTCGCCGGTGACCTCATCGGTCCAATAGGTGCCGTCGTCGAGCCGGCTGAGCGCAGCTGCGACGGCATCGAGCTCGGCAGCGATCTCCTCGAGGTTCAACCGAATCGTTTCCGACGTGCCATCAGGACCCATGCGATGAACGATACCGATGCAATCACCCACAGAACGAGAACGATGGCGAGCACGGTTGCCACCACATCAGCCACACTTCGTGGCCGCTCGGTTCGCTGTTGTGCTGTCATCGAGATGTCGATCGTCGATCCGTCGAGTGGTGCCGTGAAGGTTTCGATCTTTTCGTCACCGTCCGATGACGTGTCGGGCAATGCAATGGTGAGGTCGACGCTCATCACGTCACCAGGACTCCGACCATCAAGGTCACCAGCGAAGGGTTGGCCGCCGAGCACGCTGACAAGCTCGGGGTCGGCAAATGCGCCAAAGCCATCCGGCAGGCCGAGTGTGGCGGTTACGGCGGTGTCGGCCGCCACAATTCGTCCAACATCGTCGGCTGTGAGTTCACGTGTGACTGACGGGTTGATGATGGGTGGTCCGATCGCCTTCATCAGCGCGGTGAGATCGGTGTCGTCATCGAAGCGATGGGTGAGCACCACGGTGGCACCACCGTCGTCGTTGATGGTCGGACCATCGACGGTCCAACCGTCCTCGACGAGGTCATCGACGAGCAGTCGTTCGATGGCGGCTGGCGCTGCGTCGACGAGTTCCGCATCGGCGACGGCCCGAACGCTCAGGGTGCCTGAACCATCGGCGGCCATCGACACGGCAATATCGACATCAAGGCGGCATCCGGTGGCGAGCAACAACACTGGAAGGACGAGGAGGAAAAGTCGACGGGCGCGCACCGCTTCCATCATGTCAAAGAGAATGCCGAGGCACGCGGCGGGTGGGTGATGGCAGGATGCGGCGATGCGCGGCGAGGTCACCATTTCGGGTCGGCTCGTGCTCGAGCACCGTGTGGTCGACGGTCGGGAATCGTTCACCCCGCTCGAGGCAATTGAGGTTGATCATCCGTTGACGGGAGCCTTTGTCATGCCCCCTGGTCGGTGCTGTTTCACCTCAGATTTGGCCTCGGTGCCGTGGCCGTTCGCGTGGTTGATCGGGCGAACGGGTGTGCACCTTCGAGCCGCCGTCATCCACGATTGGTTGCTCCACGGCCTTGACCGGCCGGGATGGCCATGTGTGGCCCGCACCGACGCCGATCGCGTATTCAGCGACCTGATGGCAGTTGACGGTGTGCCTCATGGCAGGCGACAACTGATCTATCTCGCGGTGTCGCTTGCGACGGTCGCAGAAGGAGATGTCGGCATCCGCCGCTCGTTCTTCACCGTGATGGCAGCGCTGTTGCCATCGGTGGTGATCTTGCCGGCAACCGTGGTGGTTGTCGGCACTCGCAGCGTGTTGGTGGCGATGGAGCGGCTGCTTGAGTTGTCAGTCGTTGCCGGTCGGCGCGTCCGGTTCGTCGTTGGTCGCTGTGGTGGCCAACTCGACGGCCGACGGCGGTACGAATCCTTCGACAGCCGTGAAGCTGAGGCGGCGTGAGCCGGGTCGATCCGGGTCGTCTTCTACGTCAACGACAATGATGTGACCCGCTGAGAACTCCTTGTAGAGGAGCTTCTCGGACAACACGTCCTCAATCTGGCGCTGAATCGCCCGACGCAGTGGACGAGCTCCGAGTTGCGGGTCGTAGCCCACCTCAGCAAGGAGCTCCTTGGCCGTTTGCGTGAGTTCGATACCCAGACCTTGGGCCTCCAACTGCGTTGACAGGCGCTTCATCATGAGGTCGACCATCTGCACGACCTCGTTCTTGGCGAGTTCATGGAACACGATGGTCTCGTCGATGCGGTTGAGGAACTCAGGCCGGAAGTGTTGCTTGAGGGCCTCGTTGACCTTCTCCTTCATCCGCTCGTACGACATGGCGGCGTCGTCGGTGGTGAAGCCGACATTGGCCTTGCGCAGATCCTGGGTGCCGAGGTTTGAGGTCATGATCAGCACGGTGTTGCGGAAGTCGACCGAACGACCCTGCGAATCGGTGAGGCGACCTTCCTCCAAGATTTGGAGCAGGGTGTTGAAGACATCGGGGTGCGCCTTTTCGATCTCGTCGAACAGCACGACGGAGAACGGCTTGCGTCGGACCGCCTCGGTGAGCTGTCCACCCTCTTCGTAGCCGACGTAGCCAGGGGGAGACCCCACGAGGCGACTGACCGTGTGCTTCTCCATGTATTCGGACATGTCGAGCGTGATGAGTGACGAGTCATCGCCGAAGAGGAACTCGGCGAGCGTCTTGGCCAGTTCGGTTTTGCCGACACCGGTTGGCCCGAGGAAGATGAATGAACCGCTCGGGCGCTTCGGATCCTTGAGGCCGGCTCGTGTGCGTCGGATGGACTGGCTGACCGCCGCCACGGCGTTCTCCTGGCCGATTATCCGCTTGTGGAGTTCGTCCTCCATGTGGAGGAGCTTCTGGGTCTCTTCTTCCGTCAACTTGTAGACCGGGATGCCGGTCCACAGCGACAGCACTTCAGCGATCGCTTCTTCATCGACCTCGTCAAAGAGGTCAACGCCAGATGCCTTCACTTCAGATTCTTTGGCAGCCTTCTCCTCGAGAATTGCCTTCTCCTGGTCGCGCAAGCGGCCGGCCTCTTCGAAGCGCTGCTCCTCAACAGCAGTGCGCTTTGCTTGCAACACCTCATCGAGGCGGCGCTCGAGGTCTCGGAGGTCGGGTGGGGTTTGCATGCGCTTGATGCGCAGGCGTGATCCCGCCTCGTCGATCAGGTCGATTGCCTTGTCAGGCAAGTGACGATCGCTGATGTAGCGGTCGGCGAGATTCGCAGCCGCAACGAGGGCTTGATCGGTGATCGTGACTCGGTGGTGCTTCTCGTACTGATCGCGAACACCCTTCAAGATCTCGATGGTGTGCGCGACGGTTGGCTCATCGACCTTGACCGGCTGGAAGCGGCGCTCGAGAGCGGCGTCCTTCTCGACGTGCTTGCGGTACTCATCAAGAGTGGTCGCGCCGACGGTCTGGAGCTCACCGCGGGCGAGCATCGGCTTGAGGATCGACGCTGCATCGATCGCACCCTCGGCAGCACCTGCTCCGACGAGGGTGTGAATCTCGTCGATGAACAACACGATGTCGCCGCGCGTCTTGATCTCCTTGAGGACCTTCTTCAGGCGCTCTTCGAAGTCGCCGCGGTAGCGCGAGCCGGCGACGAGCGATCCAAGGTCAAGGGTGTACAGCTGCTTGTTGCGCAGTGTGTCGGGCACATCGTCGTTGACGATCTTTTGGGCGAGGCCCTCGACGATGGCGGTCTTGCCGACACCGGGTTCACCGACGAGCACGGGGTTGTTCTTGGTGCGACGAGAAAGGATCTGCATGACGCGCTCGAGTTCGTTGGAGCGTCCGATCACCGGATCGAGTTTGTGTTCGCGCGCCATCTGCGTGAGGTTGCGGCCGAACTGATCAAGGATCTGGCTGCCCTTGTCATCGCCTTCGCCCTTCGATGATCCGCCGACACCAGCTGCTTGACCTTGCTCGCTCCGACCGCTCGATTGCTGACCGCCTGACGGGCCTTGGTAGCCGCTCAGCAACTGGATGACCTGCTGACGGACCCGAGATAAATCAGCGCCAAGTTTCACGAGCACTTGCGCAGCAACGCCCTCGCCCTCACGAATGAGGCCGAGCAGGATGTGCTCGGTGCCGATGTAGTTGTGGCCAAGTTGCAGCGCTTCTCGCAGTGACAACTCAAGCACCTTCTTAGCCCGAGGCGTGAACGGAATGTGGCCTGATGGCGACGAGCCACCTTGACCGATGATTTCTTCGACCTGGCTGCGCACCGCCTCGAGAGAAATCGACAGACTCTCAAGAGCCTTGGCGGCAACGCCCTCACCCTCGTGGATGAGGCCGAGCAGGATGTGCTCGGTGCCGATGTAGGAATGGTTGAGGAGGCGGGCCTCCTCTTGGGCGAGCACGACCACTCGTCGTGCCCGGTCGGTGAAGCGTTCGAACATGAGTCGCCTTTCCATGCGATGGCGAGTAGTGCTGTGAGCCTACCGGTGGCATCGTCGCCGCGCCTGACGCATCCGCAGGTGTTCGCGCCCGACGTTTGTTCGGCCTAGCCTGCGAACGTGTCCGCTCGTCCATCCCCCTTGCTCGCCGTGCTCGGCGATGGTCGGCAGCGCATCGAAGACGCCATGTTGGGAGCGGTTCGTACTTCGGACGATCACCTGACCGAACTGGCCTCTCACTTAATCGTGGCTGGAGGCAAGCGCCTTCGACCGGTGTTGACGGTGGTATCGGGGGCGATTGAGCATCCCGATGGTCCGGTTGGCGTGACCGATGATGTGGTGATGGGTGGCGTTGCCTGCGAACTCGTGCACCTTGGGTCGCTGTATCACGATGATGTGATGGATGAGTCGCCGACTCGTCGTGGAGTCGAAACCGTCAACGCCAAGTGGGGCAATCTGCAAGCAATCCTCGCTGGGGATTTCTTGTTGGCGCGTGCCTCTGAGATCGCTGCCGGCTTGGGCACCGAAGTGGCGGGGTTGCTCGCCAGAACGATCGGTTGGCTCTGCGAAGGTCAGATTGAAGAGCTTCGCTTCACCTATGACATCGCCAGAACTGAGGAGAGTTATCTCTCCTCGATCCGAGGCAAGACGGCATCGTTGTACGCCACGTCGGCCCGGGTGGGAGGCATCGTTGCCGAGGTGGATCGGTCGACGATCGAAGCACTGACGGTATTCGGCGATGCGTTCGGCATGTTGTTCCAGATCGTTGACGACGTGCTCGATCTGACGTCGACCGATGGTGCCCTCGGTAAGCCAGCAGGGCACGACATGCAGGTCGGGGTCTACACGTTGCCGGTCATCCAGGCGATGGTTGCTGGCGATGGTGACGCCGATCGGTTGCGATCGATGCTCGGTGGTCCCCTTGACGAGGATCAGAGGATGACGGCGCTGTCGCTCGTGCGCGCTGGCGGGGGTATTGACGCCACGCTTGAGGTGGCATCGGGCTTTGTGTCAACTGCGGTTGCCGCGCTCGATGGCCTTGGCGACTCACCGGCTTTGGATGCGATGCGCTCGGCGCCGGCTGAACTGTTGGCAACGGTGCTGTCACCGACTGCGTGACGCTGCAGCGATGAGCTTGAGTGCAGCAACCGTCGCTGCATGACCGATCTCTCGGCCCGTGATCTGCAACGCAACAGCCGCCCGTCGATGATTGCTTCCCATGAGTTGGGCAAGATCGTCGGGATAGGACTGCAGCGGAGCGGACGCTCCGGTGGCGATCGCTGATGACACCCGCTCGCCGGCCATAGTGCCGCTGGCGAGCGCCGGTCCGAGTCCAAGCGCGCTGAAGGGGTCGGTGGTCGCCGCAGCGTCGCCGACGACCACAAAGGTTGGTCCAACGATCGGGCTCACCGAACGTCCGACGGGTAGCCGCAACGTCCGAGGTTCGACGCTCGGGCGGTCGGGGTCGAGCGACCAGCGTTGCGCGACCGAACGCGCTGTGGCATCAAGCACGGCCAGCGGGTTCACAGCGCTCGCATCGCGAGCCGTCGATGGAATGACCACGGTGATGGTTGCGGAACCGTGTCCGTCGGGAGCGACCCAACCATGGCCCGGCATCACCTCGTCGTCCGCTCGGCGCAGACCGACGATGACTTCGCATTCGACGACTCGACTCAGCGGTGTATCCCACGTGGCGCTTGCGCAGGTGAGGTAGGGAAGATCGCGTCGACGGTGTGTGCCGAGTGCGCGACCAAACGTGCTGTTGGCACCATCCGCGATCACCACATATTCAGCGCTGAGATGTCGCTCACTGCCGTCGTGAACGACCGCGGCGCCTCTCAGGAACCCGCGCTCAATCGTCGGTCGTGTCGCCTCGTGCCCGAGCAACACGTGAACCCCGAGGTCCTCAGCGATGGCGAGCAACTGATGGTCGACCTCGGGACGTCGAATGACGGTCAAGGTTTCGTCGTTGAGCGATCGAAGCAGCGACGTCGAATGGGTGCTGACGCGTAGCTGACTGATGTGGTGTCCAGTCGGCTCGACATCGAGCAGTCGGAACTGTCGCAGCGCAGCGCCTGTAGCGAGCGCCGCCCACGGATGCCGGAGGTCGCGGGCACTGCGCTCGATGAGCGCGACTCGGTGCCCAGAGCGAGCCATCACGATGGCGGCCGCACATCCGGCGGGACCTCCTCCGACGACGAGGGCGTCGAAGGTCATGTCGCTCGTGACTCAGTCGGCGGCCGAGCCCGCAGCGGGCCCGTCACCGATGGTGAGCACTCCGTCGTGTGCCTCGTGGATCGTCGACAGCATGGCGCCGCCTTCGAGTTCGACAAAGATCTCCGATTCGGGCGAGCACCAGGTTTCGAATTCTTCGGCGTAGTCGCCTGCGCCATCGGCACCGCCCAAGGCGTAACGCTCGTGGCACACGACAGCGAGAATTTCGTAGTCAGTGAGCGACCCTGCGAATCCCGGCATGGCGCCGCGAGCTCCGGCTAAGTGGGGGCCACCTTCGCGGTCCGGATTGCCGTAGATCTCAACACCGGCCACGTTGTAGGCGCCCGTTCCATAGAGGACGTAGCGAAGTTGGTCTTCGATATGCGGGAAGGTCTTGAGCACCTCTCCCTCAGAAAATTGGTAGCCAACACCGCCACCGCCGTTACCGCCGTGGCAGCTCGCGCAGTTCGAGTAGACCTCGGCTCCCATGCCGAGCGGTCCGGTCGCTTCTTGAGCCGATGCCGTCACTGAGCGGACGTACATGAACATCCAGATCGGCAACAGTCCAAGCGCACCCATCGCCCAGAACGGAACCTTCTTGCGATCCTTGTAGCGAGACACCACGAACGAATCAGGCTTCGGTGGGGGAGGCCCAGCAGGCGTTGGTGCAGCGGCTCGGGTCGGAGGACCTGACGGGGTGGCCGCAGCAGGCGCGGCTGGAGTCGTGGTCGCCGGGGTCGACGCGGCGGGGGCAGCACCTGCCGCCTCGCCGTCACCCTGTCCGAGAGCGGAGCGGCGTTCACGGCTGCGCTTCAGGAGGTGTTCGGGGATCTCGGTCACGGTGACACGATAGACGTTCGCGTGTCACATTCGGGAATCCCTCGGTGAGGTATGTGTGGGGGAACTTGCGCACAACCCGATGTCGTTGTGGTGTCCTGCTGCCAGAATAGGAACGTCCTGTCGACGAGGAATGGCTCGTCGGGGGAGGTCTGCGACTACAGTCGTCGCAGACATGTCCGCCGGAGAAAGGCTGCGCGAGCGAGATGATCGCCTTCAACTGGAACGTTCTTGAGTGGCCGGGAATGAACACGGCCTTTCTCGTGTCGTTCATCGCCTCCAACATCCTCGCCTTTGCCGTGATTCCCTATGGCAAGCGTCGCCCCATCGGCACCCCCGTGTCATGGGGCGAAGCAATGGTTGGTGCTACCTATTCATTCGGCGTGATGTTTCTCGCATTCGGCATCGTTCCGCACCAGTGGATCGACCATGCTGACAAGGACCTCGGTTGGGACCGCACGAAGATCATTTTCGGCCCTGGCGGCATCGTGAAGCCGCAGGCCTTTGGCGGATGGTTCCCGTTCACCATGCAGTACGAGGCAATCCGCGACATCATCGTCGTGGTGATCCATGCCTATTACTTCGGTCTGCTGATATTCCTCTGGATCTGGTGGCAGAAGCGTGGCCAAGAGTCGGCACCGGCGCTCGAGACCAGCTCGTATGGACGTCCGTTGGTGAAGAAGGCCTGACCGATGGCACGTACCGACGCCAACCCCCCGTTGATGCCGTACACCGACGAGTACACGCTCGTCGAGGTCGACGCCGACTACCTCACGCGCGCGGTCAAGCCGAAGCAGTTCATCCACATCGATCAGACCGAGTGCATCATGTGCGAAGGCTGCGTCGACATCTGCCCGTGGAAGTGCATCCACATGGTGCAGCCGAACGCGATCGTCGAGGCAGACGGCACCGAGAAGCCGGGTGAGGACCCCTCAGACAATGTGGTCTTCATCATCGACGACGACATCTGCACCCGCTGTGCACTGTGTGTTGACCGGTGCCCCACCGGTGTGATCATTCTCGGCAAGGTCGGACAAGCGACCGCAGCTGGTGATTCCCATACCCGTACCAACAACCATGGCTACGCCTACGGCATGAGGTTCTGACCCCTATGGCAAAGATCATTGACGAGACCCCGCGTCCCACCGCTAAAGAGCGTGTGCAACAGACAGTCGACTCCGTGCAGGGGGCGCAGGTCTGGAGCAGAATCTTCCGGCCGGGATCGATTTTCAGGAAGGGCTACACCGATAGCCCCCGTAACCGTTCGTACGTCATCATGAACTCGGTGCTCTACCACTTGCACCCGGTGAAGGTGAAGCGCCATGCGGTCAAGGTCAGTTACACGTTGTGCCTTGGTGGTCTGAGTTTCTTCTTGTTCATCTTGCTCACGGTGACGGGCATCTTCTTGATGTTCTTCTATCGCCCCGAAGCAACCGCAGCATGGGACGACATCTCGAATTTGCAGACCTCGGTGACGTTTGGACTCTTGGTGAGAAATATGCACCGATGGGGAGCGCACCTCATGGTGCTGTCGGTGTTCCTCCACATGGCGCGTGTCTTCTACCACGGTGCCTACAAGCCACCTCGTGAGTTCAACTGGGTCATCGGTGTGATCTTGCTGACGTTGACCCTGCTGCTGTCGTTCACCGGCTATCTGCTCCCGTGGGACCAGTTGGCGATGTGGGCCGTGGCCGTGGGTACCAACATGATGGGCTACACGCCGGTGTTTGGTCAGGAGGTCAGATTCGTGTTGCTGGGCGGAGCCGAAATCGGCTCCGAAACACTGTTGCGTTGGTACGTGCTCCACGTGCTCTTCTTCCCGTTCATCATCGTCATCTTCATGGCCATCCACTTCTGGCGTGTCCGCAAGGACGGCGGAATCAGTGGCCCGCTCTGATCGGAGGCTGAACCCATGACAGAGATTCCAGAACACCTCCTGAAGCGGGCCCAGGCCGCCCGCGAGAAGTCGGCGTCGGAGCCGGCGGCAGCGCCAGCCGCTGAGAGCGGTGCCGCTGAGTCGAGCGGTGACTCACGCATTCCTGCGCACCTGTTGGAGCGCACGAAGGCCGCTCGCTCAAAGGGCGCTGCCGATGAGGCTGGCGCCGGCGGTGTTGCCGTCGCCGAGAAGGCTGCGGCGGCGGTTGCTGCTGCGCCGCTTGGCGGTGGGGTGCCAGTTGGTGCTGGTCCTGGTGGTCACACGCAGCGGCTGTTGACCGTCGTCAAGTCGGGCTCAATTCAAGAGGTCAAGGCCACGCCGGTTGACAAGGTCCACACGTGGCCACACCTGTTGGCCGCAGAGTTTGTGGCGGCACTCGCATGTCTCGCGTTCCTCTTCTTGTTCTCGATATGGGTGAACGCTCCATTGCTGCAGTTGTCCAACCCGAACCAGACGCCGAACCCGTCAAAGGCGCCGTGGTACTTCCTCGGCTTGCAGGAGTTGCTCACCATGTTCCACCCGATGGTCGCTGGTGTGACCATCCCAGGCGTTGGCATCATCGTGCTGATCTTTGCCCCGTACATCGACCGGAACCCTTCGAATAAGCCGGAGGATCGCAAGTTTGCGACCTCGCTCATGACCGTGCACCTCATGTTCTGGGCTGTGCTGGTGATGATCGGTTCGTTCTTCCGTGGTCCTGGCTTCAACTTCACGCTGCCATGGCGTGACGGACTGTTCTTCGAGTTGTGAGGTTGTCATGAGTGCAACAGTGGTGATTCTCATCGCCGTCGTGGCGTTGGTCGTCTTGGGTGGTGCTGCGTTCGCCACCCTCGCCCGTCGAAACGATGTTCGAGGCGCGGGTGCGTTGAGCGACGAAACCCTCGCTCGTGACCGCTCAGCTCGACGTGCGGCCGGCAGCACCTCGTCGACGTCGGGTGCGGCCGTTGAGGCTGAGGCGGCAGCGGCACGTGCAGGTACCGCGCTGGCACCAGCCGCTGACCTTGCGCCAGAACCATGGGTTCCTGCGGATCCTGACGCCATCGGCGTGAGCCGTCGTCAATTTTTCAACCGTGCGACGGTGTCACTGATGAGCGCAGGTATCGGTGCCTTTGCTGCAGCCTCCTTCGTTGGCTTCTTGTGGCCATCGAAGACGGGCGGCTTTGGCGGCAAGGTGACCATCGGCCGCTACGACGACATCGTTTCCGGTATTCGCCAGGGCCAAGGGTTCTTCTACGCCCCTGAAGCGCGCGCGTGGATCACGGAGTATCCCGTCGATGCCATCGCGAAGGCCGAGGGCGTGTACAAGGAGTCGGTCTTGGCGGGCATGCGCCAAGGCCTCATCGCTCAGTACCAAAAGTGCCCTCACCTCGGCTGTCGCGTGCCGCAGTGCACGTCGAGCCAGTGGTTCGAGTGTGGCTGTCACGGTTCGCAGTACAACCGAGTGGGTGAAAAGAAGGGCGGTCCGGCCCCGCGTGGCATGGACCACTTCCCACTTGAGTTCACGGCTGCAGGCGAGGTCATCGTCGACACCGGCACCATCGTCCAGGGCGTTCCAATCGGTGTGAATACCACCGGTCAGGAAGCCGAAGGTCCGCACTGCGTGGGAGCGAGTGAGCACTGATGATCGCATTGACCACTACCTCGATCGCATGGATCCTGCTCGTCGTTGTGACGGCAGGATTCATCGTGTACGCGGTGCTCAACATTCGTTCGGCCCGTGAAGAACTCGGCTCGGAGATCGAGCTTGCGCCAAACCGCAAGGAGTACTACGACGACGAGACGCTTGAAGGGCCGCGCCTCGAGCGCGTGCAGCTGTTAGGTGTCCTGTTGCTCATCATCTCCGTCGTTGGCCTGCCGCTGTACTGGGTGTTCGAGCCTGCTCGTCAGGCCGGCGCTGTCGAGGCGAAAGAAGAAATTTTCGTGGAGTGGGGCCAACGCCTGTTTGCGCCGACGGCCGAGGGCGGCTTCAACTGCGCCGGATGTCATGGCGGTTATGCCGGTGGTGGCGGCGAAGCGGCGTGGAACGTGACCAACTCGACCACTGGCGAAGTTCAGGCGGTCAACTGGAAGGCTCCCGCGCTCAACACGATCTTCTCCCGCTTTGACGAAGACGAAGTTCGCTTCATCTTGGTGTACGGACGACCGTTCTCGCCGATGAGCCCGTGGGGCGTCGAAGGCGGCGGTCCGATGAACAGCCAGCAGATCGACACCTTGATCTCGTATCTCTGGAGCATTCAGGTTGAACGTGAGGATTGCGGACCCGGCGAAGATGACCCGCAGAAGTGCGCTTCGGGCCACATCCCATCCGACATCCAAGATGACATCGAGACCCGAGCATGGCAACTCGTCAACGACGGCACCTATGCCTCGTATGGCGAGGCGCTCTTCAACCTCGATCTCAACTCGGGTGCCTACAGTTGCGCTCGTTGCCACACGCCTGGCTGGAGCTGGGGCGATCCCGGCAAGACGGGTCAGGGTGCGTTCGGCTGGAACTTGACCGGCGGCAAGGCTGCGTCGGCCTTCCCCACCGAAGACGACATGATCACGTTCATCAAGAACGGCTCGAACTACGGCGCCAAGTACGGCATCCAAGGACAAGGAAGCGGCCGTATGCCTGGTTTCGGAAAAATGCTCACCGATGAGCAGATCACGGCGATCGTCGAATACGTGAGGGGGCTGTGATGGTGTCGGCACTGTTGGCGATCGGCTGGGAGCCCGAACTTCGCGGGCTCCTCACCGTCATCTTGGGTCTCGTGGCGTTCATGGGCTCGATCTATTTGATTCTCGGCACCAACATCGGCGCCCGCCTCGGCTTCCTCGTGACGCTCACGGGGCTTGCTGGCTGGATGGCGCTGATGGGCAGCATTTGGTGGATTTACGGCATCGGTCTGAAGGGTGCTGACCCGACATGGGTACAGGTGCCAGGCCGCACCGTCATCCAAGAACCCGATGCGCTGTACCAAGCAGGCGTGTTGGAGAACAAGCTCGGATTGTCGGGTTCGGAAACTCCGGTGGCGGCGGCGGGTGTGGTCTTTGACCGTTTCACCGAAGAAGGCTGGCGTGTGCTCGGCGAGTCCGAACCAGCGTTCGGCCAGGCGGCTGCGTCGGCTGCGGTGTTCCTTGAGGAAGAAGAAGCGTTCTCTGCTGGTGAATTCAAAGTCACCAATGTCTTCGAAATCGGCGGAGAGGCATATCCGAAGCTGTTCGGCGTCGATGCGCTCGATCAGATCGCCTTCTTGCACAAGCCCTACTACACGGTGGTCGAAGTTGCGCCATACGTGCCGCTTCGCACCGAGCCGGGTCGCGCTCCATCGCCGCCCGAGGTCGATACGTCTCGTTCGACGCAATACGTCTACATGATTCGTGATCTCGGCTCACGTCGTGAACCGGCCGCGATGATCACCATCGGTTCCACGATTGTCTTCCTCGCACTGGCGTGGATGCTGCATCGTCGGGATCGATTCGTAGCGGAGAATCTCGCTCGCAAGGCGGAACTGACGGCCTGATATGTCGCAGTACCTCCCGATCGTCGTCTTGATGCTGCTGGCCCTCGTGTTTGGGACGCTCAGTCTCGTTGCATCAAAGTTGCTCGCTCCCCGACGGCCATCGGTGGCCAAGGATGCTCCGTACGAGTGCGGGATCATCCCGAGCCGTGAACCGCCAGAACGCTTCCCAGTCAGCTTCTACGTGGTGGCGATGCTGTTCATCATGTTCGACATCGAGATCATCTTCTTGTACCCGTATGCAGTCGAGCGTGCCGCTCTTGGGGCCTACGGCCTGTGGGCGATCATTGGGTTCTCAGCCGTGTTCTTCCTCACCTTCGTCTATGAGGTGGCGCGTGGCGGACTCGATTGGGGTCCGGTGCAGCGCTACCGAGACTTGACCGTTGACGCGGCGATGATCTCGCCTGAGCGGTCGTCGAGTTCGACCATCCGCCGAGTCGGTCTCGAAGGACGCCTTCCACACGAAACGGAAGCTGCCTGAGATGGGTCTGTCTGATGTGATCGACGACGGCCTCGGCGGGCTGTCGCACAACGTCATCACCGGCCGGCTCGAAGATCTCGTCAACTGGTCCCGCTCGCGGTCGTCGTGGCCAGCGACCTTTGGACTTGCATGTTGTGCAATTGAGATGATGGCCTCTGGTGCTGCGCACTACGACATCGCTCGATTCGGCATGGAGGTATTCCGCGCGTCGCCTCGCCAAGCCGACATCATGATCGTCGCAGGCCGGGTGAGCCAGAAGATGGCGCCGGTGCTCCGGCAGGTCTACGACCAGATGATGGAACCCAAGTGGGTCATCTCAATGGGTGTATGCGCATCGAGCGGCGGCATGTTCAACAACTATGCGATCGTGCAAGGCGTGGACCAGATCGTGCCCGTCGATGTGTACGCGCCTGGGTGTCCTCCAACGCCCGAGACACTGATCCATGCGATCGAAACCTTGCACACGAAGATCGAGCAAGGCGAGATCATGAAGCGGCGATCGGCCAGCGGCGGTGGAGCTGGTATTCATGTGACCGAAATCCCCGCCACCACCGTTCCGGTGCTCCTCGGGACCCGCTGACCATGACCGATACCCCCCACGAGAACGACAGCACCACCATGCACGGATGTCCGGTCACCGACAGCCGAGGGCAAGTGGTGATCCATGTCGATCGCGAGCGTTATGTCGCTGTCATGCGAGCACTCGTTGATGAGGGCTACGCGATGTGCGTCGATCTGACCGCTGTCGACTATCTCGACTACATGGATCGTCCCCTGCCAGACGGCGTCGTAGGCGAGCGGTTTGAGGTCGTCGTCAATCTGTTGGACATTGCGAATCGCCGTCGGATCCGGGCCCGCGTTCAAGTGCCTGCGACGGAGCCTGCGCTGCCGACGCTGTTCGACCTGCATCCAGGTACCGAAGCGATGGAGCGAGAGGTGTTCGACATGTTCGGCATTGCGTTCACCGACCATCCTGATCCGTCTCGCATCTTGATGCCCGAGGATTGGATCGGTCATCCGCTGCGCAAGGACTACGAGGTCGGCGCAATCCCCGTCCAGTTCAAGGGGGCCCCATCGTGACGATGATCGCCGACGAAGGAGCACAAGAACTCCGCCCACGCTCAGAACTGACCGCTCGCGAGGTGATGCGTGAGGTCGGTGCGGTGTTGCGTATGTCGGAGGCTGAGGCAGCGCAGCTTGGTGATCTACCTGATGACCCTGATGAGGACCAGACGATGGTCATCAACATGGGGCCGTCGCACCCATCGACGCACGGTGTTCTTCGCTTGATGCTCGAGTTGCAGGGCGAAACGGTGCTGCGATGCAAACCCATCATCGGGTACCTCCACACCGGTATGGAGAAGACCGGTGAGCAACTCACCTTCATGCAGGGTGGCACCAACGTCACCCGCATGGACTATGCGAGCCCGTTGAACAACGAACTTGTCTTCGCGATGGCGACAGAGAAGTTGCTCGGTATCGATGGCGATATTCCTGAGCGTGCTCAGTGGATGCGCATGCTGTTGTCCGAGCTGAACCGGATGAGCAGCCACCTGTTGTTCATGGCGACCAACGGTATGGACCTTGGCGCCGTGTCGATGATGATCTACGGATGGCGTGAACGCGAAGAGGTCTTGCGTTTCTTCCAGAAGGTCACCGGTCTGCGCATGAACCACAACTTCGTGCGGCCTGGCGGACTTGCCGCCGACCTGCCGGCGGGTTGGCGCGATGACGTGTTGCGAATTCTCGACATGCTTCCCGAGCGCCTCGAGGAGTACGACATCTTGATGACGGGGCAGCCGATCTGGCGCGAGCGTCTCCAAGGTGTGGGAGTCATCACACCAACCGAAGCGTTGGCCCTTGGTGCGACCGGTCCGATTCTGCGATCAACAGGCGTCGAATGGGACCTTCGTCGCGACCAGCCGTACCTCCATTATGACGAGGTCGAGTTCGATGTGGTGGTCGGCACCTACGGTGACGCGTTTGACCGCTACGCGATCCGTCTCAATGAGATTCGTGAGTCGATGCGAATCGTTCGACAGATTCTCGATCGAATGCCAGAAGGCGACTATCGCATTCAGGACAAGAAGGTCACACCACCGCCGCGGGCCCGAATCGATGAGTCGATGGAGGCGTTGATCCACCACTTCAAGATCTTCACCGAAGGGTTCAAAGTCCCAGAGGGCGAGGTGTACGTGGCGATCGAAAGTCCCCGCGGCGAGATCGGTTGCTACATCGCGAGCGACGGATCGCCGACGCCGTATCGCATGCATATGCGCGCACCGTCATTCGTGAACATCCAATGCCTTCCCCACATGATGCGTGGCGGCCTCGTTGCCGACGCTGTCGCCGTCATCTCCTCTGTCGACCCCGTTCTCGGAGAGGTGGACCGCTGACGCCATGGCACGATTCAACGAGACCAACCTTGCGACTGCGCACGAGATCATCGCTCGTTACCCGCGTCCCAAGTCAGCGCTGATTCCGTTGTTGCACCTCGCGCAAGAACAGGACGGCTACGTCACCGATGAGGCGATGCGTCAGATCGCCGACCTCGTTGGGGTCACGCCAGCCGAGGTCATTGGCACCGGGTCGTTTTACGAGATGTTCCGCTTCGAACCGACCGGGCGCTACCTCATCAACATCTGCGGCACGATGTCGTGCGCGTTGCTCGGAGCGAGCGATCTCTTGCATGCGGCCGAGCGCACACTTGGTATTCATGCCGGTGGTACGACCGCTGATGGCATGTTCACCTTGCATCAAGCCGAATGCCAGGCAGCGTGTACCGAGGCCCCGTGCCTGCAGGTGAACTACCGCTATCGATTCCGGATGACGCCCGACGGTGTGGAGCAACTCATCGACGACCTTCGTGCCGGCCGTCTCGACGACGAAATTCCACCGCACGGAACGCTTGCTCGGGTTCGCCAGCACATCCCGGCAGATCGTGGTGTTGGTGCCGTCGACCCCGATGCGGTTGACGGCCCGCCGGCATGGATCCCGGTGACCGTTGAAGGGGCGGGATCATGAGCGATTACGCATGGGCTCCGGGTTTTGTTGCGGGTGATCGACCGAGGATCGTCACCTCGCGGTTCGAGCACGAAGACTCCTACACGCTGGCTCGCTACGAGGCGACTGGTGGGTACGCGGGTCTTCGAGC
Source organism: Actinomycetota bacterium (assembly GCA_029978335.1). GTDB lineage: Bacteria > Actinomycetota > Acidimicrobiia > Acidimicrobiales > Ilumatobacteraceae > Casp-actino5. The sequence continues at coordinate 31,602 of JAPOJQ010000003.1, read as the reverse complement.
AGCATTGGCGCGTCCGGCGGCCGATGTGCACGAAGAAGTTCGCGCCTCGACCTTGCTTGGCCGTGGTGGCGCCGGCTTCCCGGCTGGTGTGAAGTGGGGACTGACTCCCCAGGGTGTGTTCCCGCGCTACCTCGTGGTCAACGGTGACGAGTCCGAGCCCGGTACGTACAAAGACCGACTACTGATGGAGCGCGATCCGCACCAGTTGATCGAGGGTTGCCTTATCGCGTGTTATGCGGCAGGCCTGTCGCGTTGCTTCTTGTACATCCGCGGTGAGATGGCACTTGCCCAGGAACGGGTGGCAACAGCGCTGAACGAGGCGTACGCCGCTGGCTATATCGGCAAGAACATCCTCGGGTCTGAGTTCAGTGTCGACATCGTGTTGCACTGGGGTGCGGGTGCCTACGTCGTTGGCGAAGAAACCGCCCTCATCGAGTCGCTTGAGGGCAATCGCGGCATGCCGCGTTTGAAGCCGCCCTATTTCCCGGCTGCGATTGGCTTGTACGGCAAGCCGACCATCGTGAACAACGTCGAGACGTTGTCGAACTTGCCATGGATTGCACACCATGGTGCCGCGGCCTACACCTCGATCGGCACTGAGTCGTCGCCGGGCACGCGGATGGTTGCCGTATCGGGTCACGTTCGCCGCCCCGGTGTGTACGAGATCGTGAATGGCACGACGACGTTCCGAGATCTGATCTACGGCGACGAGTTCTGCCAGGGGATTCGGGACGGCAACGAACTGAAGGCGTTCGTGCCCGGCGGCGGTTCGGCGCCATGGTTCCTGCCCGATCAACTCGATCTGCCATTTGAGGGACGCCTCGTTGGAGCGGCGGGGTCGATGCTCGGATCGGGAGCGATTATGGTCATGGATTCGACGACCGACATCCCCTCGGCGGCGTTGACGCTGACCAAGTTCTATGCACACGAGTCGTGCGGTAAGTGCGTGCCATGTCGCGAAGGCGGCACATGGCTCATGCGCATTCTGGAGCGCGTGGTTGAGGGCCAAGGCACACAAGACGATCTCGACTTGTTGCTCGAAGTCGGTGGGTCGATCTGCCCCGGGTCGATGCCGCACGCAGCGAGCAGTGAACTCGGTCTTGAAGCCACGCCCTTCCCGTACCGCATGACGACGATCTGTTTCGTCGGCCCGTCGGCCTACGTTCCAGTGCATTCGGCGTTGACGTTGTTCCGGTCTGAATTTGAATCGCGCGTGGCGCCATCCCGATCGAAGACTCGGATTCCGGTGACCGCGATCGGAGGTGAGCGGTGAGCGAGACGACCGAGAATGTCGACACCGTCGAAATCACGGTGAACGGTCGTGCGGTGATGGCCCGTAAGGGCGAGATGGTCATCGCGGCAACCGACCGAGCGGGCGAACACATCCCGCGGTTCTGCTATCACCCTCGGATGTCACCGGTCGGCATGTGCCGCCAGTGTCTCGTCGAGATCGACACGGGTCGCGGACCCATGTTGCAACCGTCCTGCATGGTGCCGGTGGCGCCGGGCATGGTGGTCGACACCGAGTCACCGACGACGAAGCGTGCTCAAGAGGGCATTCTCGAGTTGTTGCTCGCCAACCATCCCCTCGATTGTCCGGTGTGTGACAAGGGTGGCGAGTGCCCGCTGCAAGATCAGGCCTTCAGTCATGGTCCTGGCGAGAGCCGCTACGTCGAGGAGAAGCGGCATTACGAGAAGCCAATCGATATCTCAGCGCTCGTGAAACTCGACCGCGAACGCTGCATTCTGTGCGATCGATGCACTCGCTTCGCCGACGAAGTGGCGGGCGATGCGCTCATTCACTTCGTGGAGCGAGGCAACGCCACGCAGGTGATGACCTATCCCGATGAGCCCTTCTCCTCGCACTTCTCGGGGAACACCGTGCAGATTTGTCCGGTTGGCGCCCTCACGGCCACGCCGTATCGGTTCAAAGCTCGACCCTGGGACCTTGAGCAGGCTGACAGCACGTGTACCACCTGTTCGGTTGGTTGTCGGACTTCGGTGCATTCGAGCCGCGATCGGGTGCTGCGGTTCCAAGGCGTCGATGATGACAACGTCAACTGGGGTTGGCTCTGTGACCGAGGTCGTTTCAACTTCGAGTCGATCCATGCCGAGTCGCGTCTGGCCGATCCCTTGATTCGGACCGCCGAGGGTCTGGTCGCTACCGACTGGTCATCGGCGATGTCGATCACCGCTGATCTCGTCCGTTCGGCGCTTGAGCGTTCAGGCCCGTCATCGATTGCGATCCTTGGTGGCGCCCGTGGGACCAATGAGGACGCCTGGGCATGGGCCGCGTTGGCCGACGCCCTTGGCGTCACGCGTCGTGACGCCCAACTCGACGATGGACTGCCCGTCGGCGTGCTCGGTTTTGAACGCGCAACGATCGAGGATGCCGCTCGCGCTGCAACGGTGGTGCTGCTCGGGCCAGACCTCAAAGAAGAGTTGCCGATCCTGCACTTGCGACTGCGTCACGCTGCGGTTGAAGGTCGCACTCGAATTCTCGAGTTTTCGCCAACGGGTTCGGGACTGACCAAGCATGCGTGGCGTTCGGTCCGCACGCCGGTTGGCGCCGCAGCTGCCACGGTGGCGGCGACCCTCGCCGATGCAGAGGTTGCGGCACAACTCGGTTCAGGCCCGGTGGTGATCGTGGCGGGCCGCCATGATCTCGCGAGTTCCGGTGATCAGGTGATGGCTGCCGTGCAAGCCGTGCTCAGAGCGGTCCCGACAGCCACGGTGCTTCCAGCACTTCGTCGTGGCAACGTGGTCGGCGCACTGAACGCTGGGTGTCGTCCTGACGGTGCTGGCAACGATGCCCGTTCAATTCTCGTCGATGCCGCCGAGGGTCGCATCGAGGTGTTGTTCCTCCTCGGTGCTGATCCACTTGCAGATGTTCCGGATGCCGATCTTGCCCGACGGGCACTCCAAGGCGCACGCCGTGTCGTGTCGCTCGACGGGCATGGCTGTGCCTCGACAATGGTGGCGGCGGACGTGGTGCTGCCGGCTGCGGTGATGGCGGAGAAGTCGGGCACGACGACCAATCTCGAAGGCAGGGTGTCGACGGTGTCGCACAAGGTCACCGTGCATGGAACCGCTCGCCCCGACTGGATGGTCGCGGTTGAGTTGGCGCTTGCGCTCGGTCACGATCTCGGCGTCGGTTCCCTCGAGGACATCACGGGTCGACTCGCCAGCGGCGGTGCGGCTCTCGGTGCGATCTGGGCACCATCGATCGCGGTTGGTGAACCGGTCACGGTGGAGTCGGTCGCCCCGAGCGGTTACGACTACCGACTCGTCGTGTCACGGGTGCTCTATGACGGTGCGGTGTCCACGTCGAATTCGGCATCGCTGGCGCCGTTGACTGCTGGCCCTGGTGTGAGCATGCATCCGCTTGACATGGAACGACTCGGTGTCGTTGACGGTGACGTCGTCACCGTGACCGCCGGACGTGGTGGCGTCGAGTTGCCGGTGTGTGCTGATGATCGTCTCGATCGCGGTGTGGTCTGGGTGCCGTTCGGGCAGGGCGGTGGCGACCCTCGCGAACTGATCAGCGGTGGCGCCGTCACCGATGTGTCAATTGCGAGGGTGTCATGATCGGCGTCGTGCCAAGGATCGATCCGGTGCTCGAGACTGAGAACTGGTGGTGGCAACCGCTCGCTGTTGTTGGATTGAAGGTGCTGGTCATCTTCATCATCGGCCTCGTGGGCACCATGTTCATGGTGTGGTTCGAACGCAAGATCGTGGCGGGTATGCAGAACCGCGTTGGACCGAACAAGGCGGGTCCCTTCGGTTTGTTGCAGACACTCGCTGACGGCACCAAGCTCTTCTTCAAAGAGGATCTGATCCCCGATCGGGCGGACCGCATGGTGTTCCGAATTGCGCCATTCCTCGCCTTTGTTCCCGCGTTCTTGGTGTGGGCGGTGATTCCGCTCGGTGGTGATTTCACCAACGGCAACGATGGAACGGTCACCTGGTTTGGTGAAACCACCCGAGTGCAGCTAGCGGACCCGCCGATCGGGGTGTTGCTGGTGCTGGCCCTGTCGTCGATTGCGGTCTACGGCGTGATGCTCGCCGGCTGGTCGAGTGGATCCAAGTACCCACTGCTCGGTTCGGTCCGCGCATCGGCGCAGATGATCTCGTATGAGGCGGCGCTCGGCTTGAGTTTGGCGACGGTGTTGATGACGGCGGGCACGTTGTCGACGTCGGGCATCGTCGCCAATCAGTCGAGCATCACGAATTGGCACCTGCTCTCAACTGGCGTCGTGCCGTTCGTCATCTTTTTGATCGCCATGACGGCAGAACTGAATCGGCCACCGTTCGATCTCGTCGAGGCTGAACAGGAACTCGTCGGTGGTTTCCACACCGAGTACTCCTCGATCCGTTTTGCACTGTTCTTCCTTGCCGAGTTCATGAACGTGATCTCGATGAGTGCGTTGCTCGTCACTCTGTTCCTCGGTGGTCCTCAGCCGTTGTATCTCGGTGGCGTCGATGTGTTGGCGTTCCTCGGGCCATTCGGAGGAACGGCATGGCTCTTGGTGAAGGTGTTCATCTTCTTGTACGTGTATGTGTGGTTCCGAGCGACGTTGCCACGTTTGCGGTATGACCAGTTGATGAATCTCGGCTGGAAGGTGCTGATTCCTGTGGCGCTCGGTTGGTTCTTGCTGTTGGCGGTGCTGCAGGTCGGTCGGGATCGCAACATGAGCCAAACCGGCTATGTCGTGCTGGTCGGAATTGGCATTGGGGTCCTGGTGCTCTGCTATCTGCTGTTCCAGGCGGCACTGATCGTGGCGCGCCGGAACCGTGAGTCGGAGGGGGCTGCGTACTGATGGGTTACCTCGAGGGATTTGCCGTCACGATCCGCCAGCATCGTTTGTTCGGCGGTCGTCGTGTGACGACGAACTATTCAGGCGGTCGCACCGCTCGTCGGAAGGGCAACGATCACGATCCGGCAGCCGATGACGATCAGAAGGTGCCAAAGCCTGAGCGCTTGCATGGTCGGCACGTGCTCAATCGCTATGCGGACGGCATGGAGAAGTGCATTGGGTGCGAGTTGTGCGCCGGTGTATGCCCGGCCAAGTGCATTTACGTGCGCGGGGCTGACAACGACCCAGAGCAGCCGACATCGCCCGGTGAACGCTTCGGGTTCATCTACGAGATCAACTATCTGCGTTGCATCCATTGCGATATGTGCGTTGAGGCGTGTCCGACCGAAGCGATCACTGAGTCGAAGTTGTTCGAATTCTCCTTCACCAATCGGGCTGACGCGATCTATACGAAGACTGAATTGCTCGTCGATGATGACGGCCGTCCGCAGCGGCTCCCATGGGAGGACTGGCGCGACGGGGAAGAGGTGTTGACCTCGGGCTGGATGCGCGCAACATCTCCCTCAGGTGATGCCGATTTCGAGGGCGTGGTCGGTTGGAGCGATGAGCTCGGTGTGGGAACCCGTTCGCCGGAGCCGCCGCAGCCGGAGCGTGATCGCTGATGGAATTGTTGGTCTTTGTGCTGGCGACTGCCATGGTGATCGCTGGAGCAATCGGCGTCATCGCCTACCGCAATCCGGTGCACGCTGCCCTTGGATTGGTGCTGACCTTGTTCGGGGTTGCGGTGCATTTCGTGGCGATGGAAGCCCACTTCCTTGCAGCGGTCCAAGTCATTGTGTACGCCGGCGCCATCGTCGTGTTGTTCTTGTTTGTGATCATGTTGCTCGGCGTTGACCGTGCCGAAGACCTCGACGTCGAGCCGTTCAAGGTGCAACGACCGCTCGCCGTGATCATCGGCGTAGCGGTATCGGGGCTAGTGATCGCTGCAGTGGTTCGAGGCCGATCAACGCTTGGCTCGCTCCAAGAGGTCACCGCTGAAGGCGACGACAACATTCGTTCGTTGGCCCGAAATCTCTATTCCGATCACGTGCTCGCCTTTGAGTTGACGTCGGTGCTCTTGATCGTGGCGGTTGTTGGCACGGTGGTGTTAACACGTCGCTCACGGCGTTCGGAGGTTGCGGAATGACTCCGACGACAACCTGGTACTTGGTGCTGGCGGCTGTGCTGTTCGGCATCGGCGCTGTTGGCCTGATGGTGCGGCGTAACCCACTCGTGATGTTCATGTGCATCGAACTGATGTTGAACGCCGTGAACCTGTCCTTCGTGGCGTTCGCTCGCGCGTTCTCCGATATCAATGGTCAGACCGCGGTGTTCTTTGTGATGGTGGTGGCCGCCGCCGAGGTCGTGGTCGGCCTCGGCATCATCGTGTCGATTCTCCGGCGTCGCCCCGGTGCCAATGTCGACGATTTGGCGGAGTTGAGGGGCTGACATGCTCGATGTGGTGTGGTTAATTCCCGCGTTCCCGCTCGTCGGGTTCGTGCTGTTGTTGCTCTTGGGTCGCCGCCTTGGTGAACCCGGTGCAGGTGTCGTGGCGGCCATGGCGGTGCTTGGCGCCTTTGTGGTGACCGTTGGCTCGTTCTTCGACCTGTTGTCGATGGATGAGCATCATCGAAGCCACGTCGTCACCTTGTTCGAGTGGGTGCCGGTGTCGAGTCTGCAAGTCGACATGGCATTGCTCGCTGATCCGTTGTCGATCACGATGGCATTGTTCGTCACCGGCATCGGCTTTCTCATCCACCTCTTCGCGATCGGCTACATGCACGGCGACCCGAAGTTTCCGAAGTTCTTCTTGTACCTGAACCTCTTCGTGCTGTCGATGCTGATGCTGGTGCTCGGCGAGAATCTTTTGGTCACGTTCCTCGGTTGGGAAGGCGTGGGGGCGTGTTCGTACTTCTTGATCTCGTTCTGGCATACCCGCGACTCGGCGGCCACGGCTGGCAAGAAGGCGTTTGTCACGAACCGCATCGGTGACTGGGGTGTCATGCTCGCGATGTTCCTCGGCTTTCAAGCCGTTGGATCGGTGAGTTATTCGGCGCTGAACGGTGCCGCAGAATCTGGTTCGCTGGCGTCGTCGACGGCAACCGGTATCGCATTGTTGTTGTTTGTCGGTGCGATGGGTAAGTCGGCGCAGTTCCCCTTGTACCTGTGGCTTCCCGATGCCATGGAAGGTCCGACGCCGGTTTCGGCGCTCATCCACGCCGCGACGATGGTGACCGCTGGCGTGTTCTTGATGACGCGGATGAACCCGATGCTCGCAGCTGCCGCTGACTGGGCGCCGCAGATCGTGGCATGGGTTGGTGCGGTCACTGCCTTGTTCGCCGCCACCATTGCTGTTGCGCAGACCGACATCAAAAAGGTGCTGGCCTACTCAACGGTGTCACAGCTCGGGTACATGTTCCTCGCCGTTGGATCGGGCGCGTTTGTCGCTGCGATCTTCCACATGGTGACCCATGCGTTCTTCAAGGCGTTGATGTTCCTCGGGTCGGGCTCGGTCATCCACGGTATGCATCACGAGCAGGACATGCGGCGTATGGGCGCATTGCGAAAGGTGATGCCGATCACTGCCGGCACCTTCATCATCGGTTGGCTGGCGATTGCTGGTGTGCCGCCCTTCGCCGGGTTCTGGTCCAAGGATGAGATCTTGCTGTTCACCCTCGCCCGTTCGCCGGTGCTGTATGTGATTGGCCTAGTGACGGCGGTCCTCACGGCGTATTACATGACGCGTCAGGTGATCATGGTGTTCTTCGGTGAAGCACGTTGGAATGACCACGCCGAGGAGCACGGTGCTCACGGCGAGTTCAAGCCGCACGAGTCGCCTGCGATCATGCTCTTCCCACTGGTGGTGTTGTCGGTGTTGTCGGTGCTCGGCGGCATCATTCAACTGCCGTCGTTCGGCATCATCCCGAAGGATCTTCGCCACCGTCTCGAGGACTGGCTCCATCCGGTCGTTGCTCCCGGCGAGGCTGTCATCTCTGGAACCTCGGCGTATGACGCGAAAGCGTGGTTGGCTCTGCTCGCCATTGCGTGTGCACTGTTCGGCATCGTCGTAGCGGTGTTGGTCTACTCGCGCAAACGTCTCAAGGCGATTGAGCCCGCGTTGCTTGCTGATGGCTGGCGCTACGACGCAGTGGTGTCGGCGTTCATGGGCGGACCTGGCCGCCGTGCGTTTGACGCGATCGCCTGGTTCGATGCCAACGTGGTCGACGGCGCGGTGAACGGTGTCGCCGGATTGGTGCGCAGCACCTCTGGTGCGGTGCGTCGAGTGCAGACCGGCAACATGCGCAACTACGCCGGCATCGTCGGCATTGGCGTCGTGTTGATGCTGTTGTGGTTCGTGGTCGTGCGGGGGGTGTGGTGATGGTGGCTGCAATGACATCGGCGGTGGCATTTCCACTGCTCACCACCTTGATCTTCCTCCCGGCTGCGGGAGCGCTCGTGGTGGCGATGCTGTCGTCGCGTCGCCCCGAGTACATGAAGATGACAGCGTTGCTCGCCTCGGTGGCCACCGGCGCCGTGTCGATCTGGGCGTTGCGCAACTTCGATGCACATTCGGGTGGGTTCCAGTTCACCTCGCAACATCCTTGGATCGAGTCGTGGGGCATTTCGTGGCATCTGGGTATGGATGGCATCTCGCTGTTCCTCGTCGTGTTGACGGGTGTGCTGTTCCCCTTGGCGATCGTGGGAATCGACCCGCACAACGACGATCCGGCCCGTGACAAGCCGTACTTCGCATGGTTGTTGCTGCTTGAAGCCGGGGTGATGGGCTCGTTCCTCAGCCTTGATTTGTTCTTGTTCTTCGTGTTCTTCGAGATCGTGCTCGTGCCGATGTACTTCCTCATCGGTGGTTGGGGCTATGAGGGCCGCGTCTACGCAGCAACGAAGTTCTTCTTGTACACGATGGTCGGTTCGGCCTTCATGTTGGTGTCGATTCTGGCGACGGTCTTCATCGCTCGGGCCAACGGACTTGGTCGGGTCACCTTCGACCTCATCGAACTCGCGGAGGGAGCATCGTTCGCCGCCTCGACGGGACGGTGGTTGTTCATGGGCTTTGCCATCGCGTTCGCCGTCAAGGTCCCGGTCTTCCCCGTGCACACTTGGTTGCCCGATGCGCACACCCAGGCGCCAACCGCTGGCTCGGTCGTGCTGGCCGGTGTGATGTTGAAGCTCGGCACCTATGGCTTCTTGCGTTTCGGGCTGTATCTGTTCCCTGAGGCGGCTCGCTGGAGCCGTTCGCTGTGGCTCACCCTGGCGGTGATTGGCATCATCTACGGCGCGATTGCAGCGACAATGCAGAAAGATCTGAAGCGTTTGGTGGCGTACTCGTCGGTGGCACACCTCGGTTTCATCGTGCTCGGCACCTTCGCATTCACTTCACAGGCGATCACCGGCTCGGTGATGCAGATGGTGAACCACGGTGTCTCGACCGGAGCGCTGTTCTTGATGGTCGGCATGATCTATGAACGCCGTCACACGCGACAGATTTCGGACTTGCGTGGCATTCAGCATGTGGCACCGGTGTTTGCTGCGGCCTTCACCCTCGTGATGTTGTCGTCGATCGGCGTACCCGGGCTCAACGGATTTGTCGGTGAGTACCTCATCCTCATCGGTTCGTTCCTCACCGCCCGTTGGTGGGTGGTGGTGGCGGCTACCGGGGTGATCTTGGCTGCCCTCTATTTGTTGTGGGCATACCAGCGGGTATTCCACGGCGAGCCCGACGAGGACAACCGTGCGTTTCCTGAACTCCGTTGGCGCGAAGCCATGACGCTGTTGCCATTCCTCGGGATCATCGTGTTCACGGGTGTGTACCCCAAGCCAATGCTGGAACGAATCGAGCCGGCGGTTGATGCCTTGATTGAGCACGTGTCTGATCGCACGGGCTACGTCGAACCGCAGCCTGTTGCGGTGGTGGTCGACGATGGACACGAGGAGGGTGAGTGATGCTGTTCCTCGGACCTGAGGTCGACTGGTTCGCACTGTCGCCGTATCTGACCATGGTCGGCGGGGCGTTGATGCTCATGGTGGTTGGGGCGTTGACGAGTCGTTGGCCTCGCGGCTTGACGGCGTGGACGACGGTGGCGGTCACCGCAGCATCGGCGGTCTTGGCACTCTTGGCATGGAACGACATTGGCGATTCCGGCCCAACGACACTCGTTGGCGGGGCGATGGCGCACGACCGCTTTGCGCTGTTCGTGGCGCTGGGCATGTTGGGTGCCACGGCGCTTGTCGCATTGATCACCGATGGCGAACTTCGAGGTGGCGAGAATGACGGCCCGGAGATCTACGCGTTGTTGCTGACCGCAGCGACGGGGGCCATGGTGATGGCGGCGGCGAATGAACTCATCGTGATGTTCCTCGGCCTTGAGACGTTGTCGCTGGCGCTGTACGTACTCGCGGCGAGCGATCGTCGCCGATCCGGCAGCCAGGAGTCGGGCATGAAGTACTTCGTGCTCGGCGGTTTTGCCTCAGCCTTCTTCCTCTACGGCATCGCGCTGCTCTACGGCGGCACTCGTTCGACGTCGATCAGCGAGATCGTCGAACGATTCCAGACGACGGTAGCGGCCGATCGCAACGACGCGCTCGTACTCGCAGGTGTTGCCTTGTTGCTCGTGGGGCTGGCCTTCAAGGTGTCTGCGGTGCCGTTCCACGTCTGGTCGCCCGATGTGTATCAGGGGGCACCATCGAACGTCACCGCGTTCATGGCGTCGGTGGGTAAAGCTGCTGCGTTCGCTGCGATGTTGCGAGTACTGGTGGTGGCGTTACCGTTCCATCGAGATGACTGGCGTCCAGCGATCTGGGTGCTCGCCGTTGCCTCGCTGGTGATCGGTTCGGTGTTGGCAGTCGTGCAGACCGACGTGAAGCGGATGTTGGCGTACTCATCGGTGAGTCACGCCGGCTTCATCCTCGTTGGGATCGAAGCAGCAGGCCATCGAGCCGGTGAAGCCGACGCTGGATCGGGCGTCCAAGCAGTGCTCGTGTACCTCGTGCTGTACGGCGTCCTCGTCGTTGGATCATTTGGTGTGGCGACTGTCGTGGCCCGAGGCAACGACGGCGATACGTCGCTGTCGGCATTTGCCGGGCTGGCGACCCGACGCCCCACGTTGGCGGTGGCGATGACGGTGTTCTTGCTGGCCCAAGCCGGTGTGCCGCTCACATCTGGTTTCGTCGCCAAGTGGGGTGTTATCCAAGAGGCGGTGGCTGAGCGCAGTTATGCCATTGCGATCATCGCGATGCTGGCGGCGGTGATCGGGGCGTTCTTATATCTGCGCATCATGGTGAGCGTCTGGTTGCAACCATCGCCCGATGGCGCCACGACCGAACGCGTCCCGGCGTTGACCGGCTTCGCCATTGGCATTGCGGCGCTCGTCACCGTTGCCATTGGTGTATGGCCCGACTGGTTGCTCTCGGTCTCGGAGTCGGTGTCGGCGTACGCTCGCTGACATGTTCATCAATGGCGAGTGGTGTGGCGCGGTCTCGGGCGCGTCATTTGACGTAACTGATCCCGCAACCGGCGAAGTTATTGGTGCGATGCCCGATGGGGCGACCGCTGATGCTGAGCGTGCAATTGAGGCAGCCGACCGGGCGTTTGCATCGTGGTCATCGACGACGGCGCGTGAACGATCCGACCTGTTGTTGCGGGCCTGGCAGTTGATGGTGGAGCGGGCTGATGACATCGCTCAGCTCATGACCCGCGAGCAGGGTAAGCCGCTCAAGGCCGCTCGTAATGAGGTCAACTACGCGGCTGACTTCTTGCGGTATTACTCCGAAGAAGCGACCCGAGTCGTCGGTGAATGGTTGCCTTCACAGCGTCCCGACCAGCGCTTTTTGGTGCTGCGACAGCCGGTTGGCGTGGTGGCAATGGTGACACCGTGGAACTATCCCGTGTCGATGCTGACCCGCAAGATGGGGCCAGCACTCGCAGCGGGGTGCACGTTGGTGTTGAAGCCAGCCGAGGACACGCCCCTGTGTGCGAAAGCGGTCTTTGACGTATTCATCGATGCCGGCATCCCGGCCGGGGTCATCAACATGGTGACGGCCCGTGATCCTCGCCCCATTGGCGACGTCTTCACCGATGACCCGCGGGTTCGAAAGATCACCTTCACCGGCTCGACCCCGGTTGGTCGCCTGCTCGCTGGTCGGGCGGCCAGCAATCTCAAGCGCGTCTCGGTCGAACTCGGTGGTCATGCCCCGTTCATCGTGTTCCCCGACGCCGATCCAGTGCGTGCCGCCAAAGGTGCCGCAGCGCTGAAGTTTCTCAACTCTGGTCAGGCCTGTATCAGCCCGAATCGGTTGTACGTACCCGAACAGCATGCGGACGCGTTCACTGAGACCATGGTGGAGCGCGTCTCGAAGGTGCGGGCCGGCAACGGATTCACCGACGGAGTCGGTGTTGGACCGCTCGTCAATGAGGCGGCGGTGGCCAAAGTGGCCGCTCAGGTGGACGATGCCGTCGCGAAGGGTGCGACGGCCCTCGTCGGCGGTTGTCGCCTCGATGAAGGTGACTTCGCCGCCGGGCACTTCTACGCGCCGACGCTGCTCGCTGGTGTGCGCGACGGCATGGCGATTTACCGTGAGGAGACCTTTGGTCCGGTGGCGCCGATCATTGCGTACGGCGACGTCGACGAAGTGGTCGCTATGGCGAATGACACTGACTACGGCTTGGCTGCGTACGTCTACACCAACGACATCGCTACTGCGATTCGGACAGCTGAAGGCCTGCGCTTTGGCATCATCGGCGTGAACGACGTCAATCCGACGTCGGCGTCGGTGCCATTTGGCGGCATGAAAGATTCCGGGCTTGGTCGCGAAGGCTCACACGAGGGCATTGCCGAATATCTCGAGACCAAATCGGTGGGATTCGCCGTCTAGGTACCGCAGAAGGTTCGAAATCCGGGCGCTGCCGGCCCCGGAAGGGCCAGGTCGTCGACACCGTCCCGACGGGTGTAGGGGTCCGCGAGTTCGTGCGTCAGGCGTTGGAACGAACTCAGATCGCCGGCAACGGCAGTGTCGAGAGCGTGCTGAACAGCGAGGTTCCGTGGAACCACGAATGGATTGACGAGGTCCATCTCCGCGGCGACAGTTGCCAGTTCGCGGCCCTCGGCGGTGACCCTGGACTCCCAACGTTCGGTCCATGAACCGAGGTCGACGGTGTCACCGCGCAAGTGACCAGAGAGCGAACGCATGGTTGAGATCAGATCGAGGTGCTGTGCGTTCATGAGCGCAATCAGATCTTCGGCGAGCACCTCATCGCCGTCGCGATGTTCGACCAACCCGAGTCTCCTGCGCATACCGACGTGCCAGTGCCGAGAGAAGGTCGGCCCGAAGGTGCCGAGGACTTCGGTGGCGACTTCGCCAGCTCGGTTGGCGTCGTCGTCAAAGAGTGGCAGCATCGCTTCAGCGAGTCGCGCCAGATTCCACTGCCCGATCGATGGTTGGCGCCCGAAGGCATAACGGCCGCCCTCATCAATCGATGAGAACACCGTCAGCGGATCGACCGCCTCCATAAAGGCGCACGGTCCGTAGTCGATGGTCTCACCAGAGATCGTCATGTTGTCGGTGTTCATCACACCATGAATGAATCCGACGAGCAGCCATTCGGCGATGAGTTCGGCTTGGGCCTTCACCACCTCGGCAAACAGCGCCAACGGTGGACATACATCGTCTGCTGCGTGCGGATGATGCCGTTCGATCGCGTAGCGAGCGAGAGCGCTCAGCAGTTCGCGATCACCGAGTGCGGCTGCATATTGGAAGGTGCCGACCCGAAGGTGCGAAGCGGCGACACGAACGAGAATGGCACCTGGCAGCAACGTCTCGCGCCGGACCGACTCGCCCGTCGCAATGACGCCAAGCGAGCGAGTGGTGCGGATCCCGAGGGCATGCATCGCCTCACCGATGAGATGCTCCCGCAACATCGGCCCGAGCGCAGCACGACCGTCGCCACCCCTCGCGAATGGCGTGCGGCCCGAGCCTTTGAGATGGAGGTCAAGGCGCCGACCGGTCGAGTCGATGAGTTCACCGAGCAACAGTGCTCGGCCATCGCCAAGGCGCGGCGAGTAGGAGCCAAATTGATGGCCCGCGTATGCCAATGCCACGGGCATCGATCCTGGGATCGCAGCAACCCCGGTCAACGCAGCCATGCCGTCAGGGCTCGCGAGCCATTCGGCATCGAGAGACAGCTCGGCGGCGAGTTCGTTGTTGATAACGATGGCGTGTGGAGCTGGATTCGGGTCGGCTGACCACGGGTGGGCGAGCGCAGGAAATGCAGTTGCGTAGGTCGACTCGAGCCGCAATGAGGCGTTCACCACGTCATCATGATGCCGCATGACGCGGCTGGCGTCCGATCGGACCGACAAGGAATGCGATCACGGCGAATGCTGAAGCAATGGCGCCAGCAAAGAACACCGCTGGCGCGCCCGACACCCCAAGGAGTGCCCCAGCGAGCAGAGGACCAGTCGTCTGCCCAAGACGCGCAAAGCCCACCCACGTGGCAACGACGGCACCCCGGTGTTCCGGTGGAGCCGCAGTGACGGCTACCTCTTGGAGATTGGGGATGAGGGCCCCCTCGCCGATGCCGTAGGCGAGCGCGCCGATGATCAAGACGACGAGTGCGTGGGCCATACCAATGAATGTCATACCGACGACCCAACTTGCTGCGCTCACGGTGAGCGCCCAACGTACGGGAATCCGCCGCCTGATTCGTCCGAGGTTGAAACCGACGAGCGCTGATGTGAGGGCAGGAACACCAATGATCACGCCACGCCAACCCGACGACAATTCGAACCGATTCTCGAGATGCGTCGGCATCGCGGTCAAGAACACGCCGAAGATCGTCGCAAAGGTCAACGTGCCAACCGCCAACGTCGTGGCAATCACCGGATTGCGCAGTGCGACACGGATGCCACCGAGTTGCGACGCCATGCTGACCGCTTGGCGGGGCTGTTCGTGGCGTAAGAGACGCCACGACCACAACGCTGCAGCAAAACCAACGGTGTAACCCACCGTGGCGATGCGCCACCCCGCGACTTCGGCCACGATGCCCGACGTCAATGGGATGATGGCCACGCCGACGGTCAGCATGGCGGCATTGCGGCCGATCCACTTCGTTCGTTCCTCGCCGTCGAAGTGGTCGCCAATGAGCACCACGCCGAGATTGACGAGTCCAGCCGAACCAGTGCCCATCAGGAATCGTGTGAGGATCAGCACCGTGAACGTCGGGGCGAGGGCCGTGACAAGTCCGGCCGCGCCGAAAATGCTGAGGCATAAGGTGAGCACCGGCCGGCGACCCCAACGGTCAGCTGCAATACCGATGAGCGGTGCGAGGAAGATGCCGGGTAACGATGCGGCGGCAACGAGAGGGCCCGCCGAGGCATCCGAACGGCCGAAGGTGTCGAGAATGTCGGGGATCAACGGCGACACCAAACTGTTACCCATGATGCCGGTCAACGTGACGGCGAACACGAGCGGAAGGATCCGGGATCCGGATGGGGGATTCACGTTCGCACCCTAGGGTTTGGGACACGCTTTGCGCTGACTGGTAGCCTCGGCAGACGATGTCGCTGTTCCTGCGCGATTACCTCACCGTCGTCTGGTTTGGATTGGCGGCGATTGTCCTGGCTGGTTTGTTGCTGGGCATCGCTGCTGCGATCCGACCCTCGCGTCCAAGTGCCGAAAAACTCGTCGCGTACGAGTCCGGTGTGGACCCTGTCGGCATGGGGTGGTCGCAGAGCCAAGTTCGTTATTACGTGTTCGCACTGCTCTTCGTGATTTTTGACGTTGAGGCGGTGTTCATCTTCCCGTGGGCTGCGGCGATTGAGCGCTATGGGGCCTTTGGTCTCATCACGATGCTCGCGTTCATCGTCTTGTTGCTCGACGGTCTGGTCTACGCCTGGAAGCGAGGACTCCTCCGATGGGTCTAGTCGATCGTGGCCGTTTGCCGGCCCCGCTCACCAAGTTGTTCAACCTCGGTCGCTCCTACTCAATGTGGGTGTACCAGTGGGGTCTTGCGTGCTGTGCCATCGAGATGGGTGCGGCGTTCGGGTCGCCTCGCTATGACGTGATGCGTTTGGGTGTGATTCCGTTGCCAGCGAGTCCGCGTCAGGCTGACCTCGTCGTGGTCTCGGGCACGGTGACCGACAAGATGGCGCCAGCGGTGAAGCGCCTCTACGAGCAGATGCCAGAGCCGAAGTACGTGATTTCGATGGGATCGTGCGCGAACTGTGGCGGCCCATACTGGGACTCGTACTCGGTCACCAAGGGCGTTGATCAGATCATTCCTGTTGACGTGTACGTGCCGGGGTGCCCGCCGAGGCCCGAGGCCTTGCTCGAAGGCGTGGTGCTGTTGCAGCAGCGCATCAAGAACGAGGACATGGCGGCGCGGTGGCGTGGTGAGGGATTCACTCCATTGCAGCGCAGCGAATCCGAGCCCATCGTTGTCGGTGGTGGTCCCATTGAGTGACGACCTTCGTCCATCGATTGTTGATCGTCTCCGTGCCGATCTCGGCGATGATCTCGTCGAGGTGCACCTGATCCCCGATGTTGATCTGTGGGTTCGCGTGAACGCAGCGGCATGGCGCCAGGCGGGAACTTCACTGCGAGCCGCTGGTTTTGACTACTTCTGTTTCTTGTCAGCAATCGACTGGATGCCATCGCCGTATGGCCGCGGCGAAGATGATCCCTCAGCTGAACCCGCTGAAGAAGATCCGTCCGCGAGCGAGATTCGTCAGGGCTACGCCGGTGGCGAGACCCGCTTCCAACTCCTTGCCCGGGTCACCGACATCCGCCGCCATGTGTCGGTCACCTTGAAAGCCGACCTTCTCGAAGATGCCGATGGTCGCATGTCGGTGCCATCGTGGATCCCGGTGCATGCCGGTGCGAACTGGCACGAGCGTGAAACGCACGAAATGTTCGGGATCAACTTCGAGGGCCACCCAGATCTCCGGAATATGTATCTGCCCGGTGATTTCGAGGGCCATCCGCTGCGCAAGGACTTCCCGTTGTTGGCCCGCATGGTGAAGCCATGGCCGGGCATTGTGGACGTTGAACCCATGCCGGTGTCGGCCGACGGAGGTGACGAGTCATGACCATGCTCTCAGAGCGTCAGCAGTTGTCGTACATCGCCGCTCAGGCAGCCGATGCCCGTCTCAACGTTGAACTCGAAACCGAGGGCATGACCCTCAATATCGGTCCACAGCATCCCGCCACGCACGGAACGCTGCGCATCATTGCTCGTCTTGATGGCGAGCAGGTCGTATGGGCCGAGCCGTCGGCTGGCTACATGCACCGTGGATACGAGAAGTTGACCGAGGTGCGTACCTATCCGCAGGTGACGGCGTTGATTAACCGCATCGACTGGCTGGGATCATTCGCCAACGAAGTGCCGTTCATCCTGGCTGCTGAGCAGCTGATGGAGGTCGAGGCTCCACCACGCGCTCAGCACATCCGGACGATCCTGTTTGAACTGTCCCGTATCGCCAACGTGAGTTTGTTCTTGGGTGATCTCGGAGTGCAGATGGGAGCGGTGACCCCGGTCTTCATGGCGTTCCGCGACCGCGAGTACGTGCTGAACCTCATCGAGGGTGCAACCGGTGGCCGATTCCACCCGAACTTTGACCGCATCGGTGGTCTCAAAGATGATCTTCCCAAGGGTTGGATCGACGAGACCCGTCAGGTCATGAAGAAGTTGCGGAACTTCTGCGACGAGATCGAAGACCTGTTGTTCGGCAACGAAATCTTCCAGAGTCGTACCCGCGGTATCGGTGTGATTCCGGCCGAGGTGGCCAAGGAATATGGCCTCTCTGGGGCGAACTTGCGAGCATCGGGCGTCGATTGGGACCTTCGTCGCGATCAGAAGCTGCCATTGGCCTACGACAAGGTCGACTTCAAGGTGTGGACGCATCCAGATGGTGACTCTTGGGCGCGTTGCTGGATCCGTTTGCAAGAAGTGCGCGAGGCAACCCGCATCGTCGACCAGCTCATCGAGACGATCCCGTCCGGCCCGGTCATGGCCAAGGTGCCGCGCATCATCAAGGTTCCCGAAGGCGAAGCCTGGGTATCAACTGAAAATCCGCTCGGCGAGATGGGTTACTACGTCGTGTCCAAGGGTGAGCTCGGTCCGTTCCGTGTGAAGATCCGTTCGGCGTCGTTCAACAACATTTCGATCACCCCATGGGTGCTCAAGGGTGTGTACGTGCCCGACATCATCACGATTCTCGCCAGCCTCTACTTCATCCTCGGGGACATCGATCGCTGATGCTGCACCTCGCTGTTGAGATCCCCTATTGGGGACAGTCGCTCCTGCGTGTCCTTGGTGGTATCGCTGCAGTGCTGCTGCCCGCCGGCACCATCGTGTACCTGTTTTTGTTCAAGATGATGTCGTTCATGCAGAGCCGACTCGGGCCGATGGAAGCCGGTCCGTTTGGGTCGATGCAGTTGTTTGCCGAGGTCGGCAAGTGGCTCCAAAAAGAAGACATCATCCCGGAGAATGCCGACGCTCGGATCTACCGCATCGCCCCGGTGATCGTGCTCGTGTCCACGTTCTTGCTGGTCGTGGTCGTGCCGTTTGGCCCTGATGCATGGTTCACGAACTTCTCAGCCGGTGTGTTCTATGCGCTTGCGATCGGTTCGGTGTCAGTGATCGGCATTCTCGTTGCGGGCTGGTCGAGCGCGAACAAATACTCGCTGCTCGGTGGTCTTCGTGCCGCTGGGCAGCTCATTGCCTACGAGTTGCCGATGGTGTTGGCCGTTGTGGGCGTGGTGATCCAAGCCGGTTCGATGAATCTGCAAGACATCGTCGTGGCGCAGAACTCGGGCGCGATCTTCGGCTGGGATGGCATTGGGTTCCCCTTCGTGATCACCCAGTTCATGGGTTTCTTGATCTTCATGATCGCCGTGCAGGCCGAACTCACCCAGGTGCCTTTCGACATGCCGATCGCGGAGTCGTAACTCGTGTCGGGCTACATGACCGAATATTCGGGCTTCCGTTTCCTGATTTTCTTCATCGGTGAGTTCGCCACGGCGGGCGTGTTTGCCTTCATTGCCTCGGTGCTCTTCCTCGGCGGTTGGGGTGTGCCGTTCGCATGGTTCGGATGGGACTCGCTCGATGCAGTCGATAACTGGATGAATATCGGCGGGCCGCTGATCATGTTCACCAAGATGATGGTGCTCACCGGCATCATCATGTGGGTCCGCTTCTCGTACCCACGTTTCCGCGAGGATCAACTCCAGCGCTTTGCCTGGAAGGTGCTGATTCCTCTGTCCCTGGCGAACATCGCCGTCACCGCCATCTTGAAGGTTGCGATCTGATGCCCAAGGTTCCCGGACTCGTCAAAGGACTCGGCGTCACCATGGGGACGCTGTTCCGCACCGTGAAAAATGGAGCGGACACGGTCCAGTATCCGCATGCGAAAGAAGCACCGCCCGTTCGCGCTCGCGGTGTGATCGCCCTGCGTGAAGACAACTGCACGGCGTGCATGTTGTGCGCCCGTTCATGCCCCGACTGGTGCATCTACATCGAGGGTCACAAGCAGCTCGCACCGCCGCGCCGCGCGGGCGGTAAGCCCCGTCAGGTCAATCACCTCGACCGTTTCGACATCGATTACGCCTTGTGCATGTACTGCGGTATCTGCGTTGAGGTGTGCCCATTCGACGCACTCTTTTGGAGCCCAGAGTACGAGTACTCAGAGCCGAAGATTGCTGATCTGTTGCACGACAAGTCCAAGCTCGGCGAGTGGATGGAAACCGTTCCCGAAGCGCCTGAACTTGAGGCCGGAGCGGAGAAGAAGAAGTGAACGCGCTGCTCGCCGCTGACGTCAACGTTGCTCAGAACGTCGGCTTCTACGTCATCGCTGCGGTCATGTTGTACGGCGCGGTTCGGGTGGTCTCAACCCGCAACGTCGTCCACGCCGCGTTGTGGCTCGTGGTGGTGCTCGGTGGTGTCGCCGCCCAATATGTGCTCGCAGCAGCCGAGTTCGTGGCGATCTCCCAAGTGATGGTCTACATCGGTGCCGTGATGGTGTTGTTCCTCTTCGGCATCATGTTGACCCGAGCCACGATCGGCTCCGAAGATGGACTCAACAACCGGGGCTGGGGTCTTGGCATTCCGGTTGCGTTGTTGCTTGCCGGAACGATGATCTGGGTGGTGGTCGATCAGTATCGGGGCACGGTGTTGGAGTCCCCTGAGGGCCCGATGCCAACAACGGCACTGTCCGACGTGTTCTTGCGTGAAGGCTTGGTGCCGTTCTTGGCGCTGTCGTTTGTGCTCCTCGCAGCGGCGATCGGAGCCATCGTGCTGGCGAGGAAGGACTGACCGTGTACGCCGTGAACTTCCTGATCCTCGGAGCGTTGTTGTTTTCGCTCGGCGTGTTCGGCGTTATCGCACGACGTAATGCCGTCATGGTGCTCATGTCGATTGAGTTGATTCTCAACGCGGTCAACGTCAACTTGATTGCCTTCGCGATGATGAACAACTCGGCCGAAGGACATGTTTTTGCGCTGTATGTGATTGCCGTCGCTGCCGCCGAGGTCGGCGTCGGCCTTGCAATGGTGCTGATGATCTACCGAAACCGGCGCTCGATCGCCCTCGATGAACTCTCGGCGATGAAGGGCTGATGTCGATGCTCGCCTCAACCCTCTCGTCTGGCTGGTTCTTGGAGAATGCCTGGCTGATTCCGTTGATCCCGGCGATCGGCTTCGCATTCATCATCTTCTTTGGCAAGCGCATGCCACAAGGCGGCAGTGAATTTGGCTTGCTGTCGATGGCGGCTTCGTTCGCCATCGCGGTCGGCGCGACCGTCCAATGGATTCAACGGGTCAATTCAGCCTCCTCCGAGGGCGAACACGCACTTGGTGGTTTCTTTGGTTTCGCTCGGGCAGTGCTGCCGATGGCAGGGGAGGAAGGCGGACACTCAGCCGCCTTCGTCGAGCCCGTGGTGCGTACGTGGACCTGGTGGCAGTCCGGCGGGCTTGAATTCGGTGTGGGGCAACACATCGACGGGCTGTCGATCATGCTGCTCCTGCTCGTCACCTTCATCTCGTTGCTCGTGCAGATCTACTCAACCGAGTACGTGTCAGGTGATCGTCGCTACACGCACTTCTTCGCCGCGTTGACGTTGTTCTCCGCTGGCATGCTCGTCATGGTCCTCGCCGAGAACATGATCCAGTTGATTCTCGGATGGGAAATCATGGGTCTGTGTTCGTTCATGTTGATCGGACACTGGTGGGAAGAGGCGGCGAACTCTCGGGCAGCGCTGAAGGCCTTCTTCACGGTGCGCGTTGGCGACGTGGGACTGCTGGTCGGCACGGCGGTGATCTTTTTTGGCGCCAATGATTGGGCGGTCGAGCGTGGCTCCAACGGCTTCTCGATCAGAGCGATCTCGGCCTGGGCGTTGTCGGGTGAGGCTTCGAACAGCGTGTTGTTCTGGGGCGGGGTTGCACTGTTCATCGCGGCGATCGGCAAGTCGGGCCAGTTCCCATTGCACACCTGGTTGCCCGATGCCATGGCCGGTCCGACGCCGGTGTCGTCGCTGCTGCACTCCTCGACGATGGTTGTTGCCGGTGTGTTCCTCGTGGCACGTGTGTATCCGGTGTTCTTCGTCGGTTTCGACATTCTCGACACCGCCGTCAACCTGATCACCATCATCGGCGGCATCACGATCATCGCCGCTGCGGCGCTGGCCTTTGTGCAAGACGACATCAAGAAGGTGTTGGCCTATTCAACGGTGTCGCAGCTGGGTTACATGATGCTCGGCCTTGGGGTGGGTGCATGGCTTCCTGCGGTGTTCCACATCTTCACGCACGCCTTCTTCAAGTGTGCGCTGTTCCTCGCCGCCGGTTCGGTGAGCCACTCAGGTTCGCACCACTCGTTCGACATGAAGAAGGACATGGGCGGCTTGGCTCGCAAGATGCCCATCACCGCAACGACGTGGATGATTTCGACTGCGGCGCTGTGCGGTATTCCGTTCTTCTCGGGCTTCTTCTCCAAAGACGAGATCATCGACAACGCCAGCCATAACGGCTACCAGTTCTTCTACTGGGTGGGATTGATTGGTGCAGCAATGACGGCTGCGTATATGACGCGAGCCACGTACTTGACGTTCTTTGGAGCACCTCGAGGCGCTGCTGCGGGTGAGCATCACGACGATCATTCCGACGCCCACGACGCTCACGCTGCGCATGACGCGCATGACGATCATGACGCCCACCACGATGATCATCACGGACGTCACGCCGGTCCGCACGAGTCGCCCTGGCGCATCACTGCTCCGCTCGTGATCCTGGCCTCGCTCGCGATCTTCTCGGGCTACCTGAACGCGCCGGCGGTTGGGACGCACTACTTCACTGATTGGGTTGAGCCTGCGGGCGTTGCGGTGGCGGCAGACCATGCGGCGACAGCGACCGACGGCGAAGAGCACGCGCTCGGGTTCGCCGCTCTGGCGGCCGAGGAAGAAGGCGGATACTCCGAAGGATGTGGTTTCACCACTCCCGAGGACGGCACCGTGTGTTACGCGCCGAAACTGAGCCATGCAGAGTTCGCATGGTCCAAGGCGGCTCCGTCCATCGTGTTGGTGGCATTCGGCATCTTGATGAGCGCATGGCTCTCAATGGGTGTGTTCGGTGACCGTAAGCATCCGTTGAAAGGCCTGACCTCCCGGTCGGGTATCGCACGTCGTGGCCATGCGTTCTTGGTCAACAAGTACTACCTCGATCACCTCTATGAAGGCGTGATCGTGAAAGCGGTCGCGCATCCCATTGCGAAGGCGGCCTACTGGATCAACCAGAACATCCTCGATGGTGTGGTGAACGGCGTCGGCCGTTCGGGCCGCGCCACGGGCGAATGGGTCTATCGCAACCTCGACCAACGCGTGGTCGATGGCGCAGTCAACGCTTCAGGGTTGGTGGCCAGCGAAACTGGCCACGCCCTCCAACCAATCCAGTCCGGCAAGGTCAACCAGTACGGCGCGCTGCTGTTCGGCGCCGCGACGGTGGGGGCAATTGTCCTCATCCTCGTGAACATCTGAGTTATCACCCAGGGGTCTCATGAACATGGCAACCATCACCAACGACAATTGGCTTCTCACGGTCGGCACCTTCTTGCCACTCGTGGGTGTCCTCCTCATGATGTTCATTCCGGCATCGGAGGAGCGCACACATAAGCAGATCGGCATCGTCACGTCGGCGGTCACCGCTGCTGTCGGTGTGCTGACGCTGCTGCGCTTTGATTACGGGCACAGCGAGTCGCTGCAATTCTTCGTCGATAGCGAGTGGATCTCGGTGATCCGATCCAACTACACGATCGGTCTCGACGGGATCAGTTTGCCGCTCTACTTCTTGTCGATGGTCGTCACGCTGCTCGTGATGATCTACACCTGGGACAACATGCCCGATGCCGGAAATCCGAAGTCGTTCATCATCTTGATGTTGGTGTTGCAAGTCGGAATGGCGGGATCGTTCATCGCGCAAGACCTCATCTTGTTCTTCGTGTTCTTCGAGGTTGTGTTGCTGCCGATGTACTTCATGATCGGTGTCTGGGGAGGCGAGCAGCGCCAATACGCGTCACTCAAGTTCTTCTTGTACACGATGTTCGGTTCGGCGTTGATGTTGGTGGCGTTCTTGGCGCTGTTCTTCCAGACGGGTGCCGAGTCGTTCTCGTTCGCACACCTGGCCGAGGCCGGTGCGCTCATCGATCGCGACGTGCAGATCTGGATCTTCGCTGGCATGTTCGTCGGGTTCGCCGTGAAGGTCCCGATGTTCCCATTCCATACCTGGTTGCCCGACGCGCACACCCAAGCGCCGACGCAGGGTTCGGTCATCCTTGCGGCGATCCTGTTGAAACTCGGCACCTACGGTTTTGTTCGCATCGCGATCCCGATGCTGCCCCAAGGCGCGAAAGCGTGGGCTCCGGTCATCGGCATCTTGGCGGTGATCGGCATCATCTACGGGGCGCTCGGCTGCCTTGCCCAGACCGACATGAAGCGCCTCATTGCCTTCTCATCAGTGGCGCACATGGGCTTCGTCATGCTCGGCATTTCGACGCTCACTGAGTTTGGTATCAACGCTGCGCTCTTCGGCATGGTGGCCCACGGCTTGATCACCGGCATGTTGTTCTTCGTAGCCGGTTCGGTGAAGCACCGCTACCACACGCTGGAGATCAGTCGACTCTCGGGCATGTTGATCCAGATGCCGCGCCTCGGCTGGATTCTTGGTTTTGCTGCGATGGCGTCGCTCGGCCTTCCGGGTCTGGCAGGTTTCTGGGGCGAGTTCCCGGCCATCTTGTCGGCCTACAACCCGAACTTCGGCCTCAACGTTGGGCTCTACCGCGTGTTGATGGTTATCGCAGCGCTTGGCACGGTGCTCGCTGCGGCGTACCTGCTCTGGCTCTACCAGCGCACTGCCTTTGGCCGCCCGAACCCAGAGTTCGACGCGCACGCAGCGCACCCGGTTGGTGCGGGGGTCAACGACGATCATCACGGCGCCGACATCCACGATGTGACGCCGATCGAGTGGATCGCGTGGACGCCGTTCCTCATCGCCATCGTGGTGTTTGGTGTCTACCCACAACTCATGTTCGACGTGATGGATCCTGCGGTCTCGGCGTTGGTTGAGCGTGTTGGAGCGGGCATCCCGTGATCGCGTCGCTCCTCGCTCAGGCCTGGACGGCCCCGACGATCGATTGGCATGCGATCGCGCCCGAGTTGGTGCTCGTTGTCGGCATCAACCTCGTGCTGCTCGTTGATTTGTGGCTTGACGAGGCCAAGAAATGGGCGATGGCAACGATCACCGGGTTGGTGTTGCTCGGTGCCGTCGTCCCAGTCGTGACGCTCGCAGTGCTCGGCGGTGATGTGCGTGATGCCATCTTCGATGGTCGTTACGTCATCGACGAGTACGCCCTCATCTTGAAGGCGTTGTTCTTGCTGGTGGGCTACGTGGTGGTGCTGCTCAGCCAGAACGAACTGGAAGAGGGTGGCTACTACCAGGGCGAGTTTTATGTGCTGTTGCTCGTCAGCGTGCTCGGCATGGTGATGATGTCATCGAGTCGCGATCTCATGAGCATCTTCGTGGCGCTTGAGTTGTTGTCGATTCCGGCGTACATGATGGCGGCGTGGCGCAAGCGTGATCCGCGCAGCAATGAGGCAGGTGCCAAGTACTACTTGTTGGGCGTGTTCGCGTCGGCGGTGCTGCTCTATGGCATGAGCTTCCTGTACGGCACGACGGGAACAACCAAGCTCACCGACATCGGTGTGGCATTGTCCGGCGAGTTGTCGGCGATGCAGATCTTGGCGGTGGTGTTCGTGTTGGCTGGTTTTGCCTTCAAGATCTCGGCAGTGCCCTTTCATACGTGGGCGCCTGACACCTACGAAGGTGCTCCAACTCCGGTGACTGCGTTCTTGTCGGTTGCCTCAAAGGCAGCCGGGTTCGTGGCGCTGCTGACCGTGCTGTACCTCGGTCTGTACGGTGCCGATGAGGTCCATTCTCCGATGATCTGGGCGATGGCTGCGCTGACGATGACCGTTGGCAACGTGGTCGCCTTGCGCCAGACGAATATCGTTCGCATGTTGGCGTACTCCTCGGTCAGCCAAGGTGGGTTCATTCTCATGCCGCTGGCGGTGATGTCGACGACCGCTGCCGAATCGGCGTTGCGAGCAGTGGTGATCTACCTCTTGATCTACGCCTTTTCGAACCTCGGGGCATTTGCAGTGATCATTGCGGTGTCTCGCTCTACCCGTTCGGGGGAGATCTCCTCGTTTGGTGGCCTGATGTCCTACGCCCCCGGTCTCGGCGTGTTGATGACGATCTTCTTGGCGTCGCTTGCCGGTATTCCACCGCTCGGCATCTGGATTGCGAAACTGCAGGCGTTCCGTGCGCTCATCGACGCCGGTTCAACGTCGGCGTATGTGCTGGCCATCATCGCCGCGGTCAACACGGTGATCGCTGCCGGCTACTACATGCGTGTGCTGCGACAGATCTGGATGTCGCCGGTTCCCGATGGCGATACGACGCCGATCCGCCCGCCTTCGTCGGTGTGGCTGGCGCTCGGTATCACCGCTGGCGGCACCGTTGTGCTCGGCATCTTGCCAAGTCTGGTGCTGCGGTTCGCCGACCTTCCCGATCTCACCGGTGCCCTCGGCCGCTGACGCTCCGGTCGGTTTCGACCGGTTCATGGATGAGGCCCTCTATGGGCCGAACGGCTTCTACCGAAGTGGCGGCCGTGCTGGACGTCGTGGCGACTTCATCACCTCTGTCGAGGTCGGCCCGCTCTTCGGTGCAGTGGTCGCCCGTTTCCTCGACGCCGAGTGGAACGCTGCTGGTCGGCCAGCGTCGTTTGTGGTCTACGACGTGGGCGCGGGGCCAGGAACGCTCGCACGTGCGGTGTTGGCCGCTGATCCTGAATGCCGATCAGCGCTCGATTATCGGGCCGTTGAGGTGTCTCCAGAGCAACGCGAACGACATCCCGACGGCGTGTCGTCGATGCCATCGATCCCCGACGGATCGATTGACGGCGTCGTCATCGCCAATGAGTTGCTCGACAATCTCCCGTTTCGACTGTGTGTCTTTGACGGTGTGTGGCGTGAGGCGTTCGTCACCGGCGACCGGACCGAGGTGCTCTCAGCGCCATTCGATCCGGTGCCATCAAGGTTGCCGGCACGTGCGCCCCATGGGGCTCGGGCACCGCTCATCGACCGAGCCGCTCAGTGGGTGGATGACGTGCTGCAACGCCTCTCGGGCGTCCTTGTCATCATCGATTACGTGACTCCGACGACGGCGGAACTCGCAGGTCGAGCGTGGCGAGAGTGGCTGCGGACCTATCGGGGCCATGAGCGTGGCAGCCATTACCTCGACAACCCCGGCTCACAAGACATCACGGCTGAGGTGCCCCTCGATCAACTCCCACCGCCTGACGCCGTGCGTTCCCAAGCGCAATGGCTTGCGCTTCACGGGATCGATGATCTCGTTGCTGAAGGACGCCGAGTGTGGGCCGAACAAGCGGCGCGACCAGGGCTTGAGGCGATGCGGATGCGGTCGCGGATCTCTGAAGCTGAGGCACTGTGCGACCCGGCTGGTTTGGGCGGATTCACCGTCTGCGAATGGCGGCGATGAATC
This sequence comes from Actinomycetota bacterium, assembly GCA_029978335.1. Taxonomy (GTDB): domain Bacteria; phylum Actinomycetota; class Acidimicrobiia; order Acidimicrobiales; family Ilumatobacteraceae; genus Casp-actino5. The sequence continues at coordinate 4,633 of JAPOJQ010000003.1, read as the reverse complement.
GCCTGTGACCGATGTCCTAGAGTCGGGGACGATGTCTGAGCACAACGACACCATTGACGCACTGTCGAACGAGAGCCGTACCTTCGCCCCACCAGCGACCTTTGCCGCAGCCGCTCACATCAACGACGGCGCGCTTCACGCAGAGGCAGAGGCCGACCTTGAGGCATTCTGGGCCCGTCAAGCACGTGAACTGATTACGTGGCAACAGCCCTGGGGCTCCGTACTCGAGTGGGATCTTCCCTATGCGCGCTGGTTCGTGGGCGGCAAGCTCAATGTTGCTGAGAACTGTCTTGACCGTCATGTTGCGGCGGGCTTTGGTTCGAAAGTGGCCATCCACTGGGAGGGTGAGCCGGGCGATACCCGCACGATCACCTACGCGGATCTGCTCGACGAGGTGCAGCGTTTCGCCAATGTGTTGCGGTCGCTTGGCGTTGCCAAAGGCGACCGGGTCAACATCTATCTGCCGATGATTCCCGAGGCGGCGGTCGCCATGCTGGCCTGCGCTCGTATTGGGGCGGCGCACTCGGTGGTGTTTGGTGGATTCTCTGCCCAGTCGTTGATCGATCGCATCAACGATGCCGAAGCAAAGGTGCTCATCACCGCCGATGGGGGCTACCGGCGCGGCGAGGTGTTTCCGCTCAAACCCGCAGCCGATGAGGCGCTTGCGCATACCCCGACCATCGACCATGTGGTGGTGGTGCGTCGCGGCGGCAACGACGTCGCAATGACCAAAGGTCGAGATCACTGGTACCACGAACTCATGGCTGAGGCTGATCCGGTGTGTGCACCCGAGGCGATGGATGCTGAGGACCTGCTGTTTCTGCTCTACACCTCGGGCACGACGGGTAAGCCAAAAGGCATCATGCACACCACCGGCGGGTACCTGACTCACGTGGCGTATACCCATCGCAATGTGTTCGACCTGCATCGAGACCGCGATGTGTACTGGTGTACCGCCGATGTGGGCTGGATCACTGGCCACTCGTACATCGTGTACGGACCGCTCGCGAATGGTGCGACACAGGTGATGTACGAAGGCGTGCCCAACTATCCGGGCAATGATCGGTTCTGGGAGATTGTGGCGAAGTACGGCGTGACGATCTTCTACACGGCGCCGACGGCGATCAGGACGTTCATGAAGTGGGGGGCCGATGAACCGGCCAAGCACGACCTGTCGTCGTTGCGGTTGCTCGGCACCGTTGGCGAGCCAATCAACCCTGAGGCGTGGATGTGGTATCACCACAACATCGGCGGTGGCCGGTGTCCAATCGTCGATACGTGGTGGCAGACCGAGACTGGCGGGATCATGATTTCTCCACTCCCTGGCCTCACCGTCACGAAGCCGGGTTCAGCAACCTTTGCTCTTCCTGGTGTCAATATCGAAGTCGTCGACGACAACGCCCAACCGGTTGAGCATGGCGGTGGGTACCTCACCCTGACTCGTCCGTGGCCGGGGATGTTGCGCGGCATCTGGGGCGATCCCGAACGGTTTGTCGACACCTATTGGAGTCGCTTTCAAGGCCGATACTTCGCTGGTGACGGGGCCCGTCTCGACGACGACGGTTACCTCTGGTTGCTCGGGCGTGTCGACGACGTGATGAACGTGTCAGGCCACCGCATCTCGACCACCGAGGTCGAGTCGGCGTTGGTGTCGCACCCGGCGGTGGCCGAAGCAGCGGTCGTTGGAGCGAACGACGCCACGACCGGCCAAGCGATCTTTGCCTATGTGACGTTGCGCGGTGGCCAAGATGTTGACGTTGCCACATTGCGCGACCACGTGGCCACCGAGATCGGAGCGATTGCCAAACCCAAAGCGATCTTCTTCACGCCAGATCTTCCCAAAACTCGCTCCGGCAAGATCATGCGCCGTTTGCTCCGCGATGTGGCTGAGGGCCGAAACCTCGGTGATACGACGACGCTCGCCGATGCCAGCGTCGTTGATGAATTGCAGCGCCGAGCCGCTGAGACACCGTCTGAGGACTGATGTCCCTCCCATCATCAGGTGCGTATTTGCGTGGCCCGGTCGTTGATCACCTCCTCGGGTGGTCGTGGCTTGTTGTCGCGTTTGTGGCCTGGCCATGGCGCTCCAACACCGACGTGCTCGCAGCATTGGCGGGGATGGCGTTCATCGTGTCGTTCATGCACCAACCTTTGACGCTGGCGCTTGTCTACGGCGATCGTCGGCAACTGGCCCAGCACCGCACGTTCTACGCATTGGCGCCGGTGGTGGCGGCTATTGCGGTGGTGGTGGTCTGGTCGGTGAGTCTTCCGGTCCTCGCGGTGATCGCGTTGTTGTGGAATGCGCAGCACACGCTGATGCAGCGGTACGGACTCATGCGGGTATATGGCCGTAAGAACGGTGACCATCAGGGCCGGCTTGAGCGCTGGACGATGATGTCACTGCTCGTGGTCGGTGTGTCGTCGGTGGGTGCGCTCACCGACCCGTATGACATCGCGATCCGGCTCGATCTCGGTCGGACCAATCGGATGGCCATCTTGGCGTTCGATCCATTCTTGCCACTCGCCACAGTGGTGTTCGCCGTGTCGGCGGTGCTCGCCGGTGTACTCGTGGTCGTCTGGGTTGTCCGAGAGATCCGGATGGGTGGGAGCGTTGCGAAATGGTCGTACGGGGCGGCGTCGCTCGGTCTCGTGGTTCTCATCATGGTCGATCCCGTTGTCGGGCTCATCGCCTACGTGTCGACCCACGCCATCGAATATGCGGCGGTGGTGCGAGCGAGTCTCATCGGTCGTGACGACGTCGAGTTGGTCGCTCGTGCGACTCGAACACCATTGCGTCGGCTCGGTTCGGTTGTCGGCTACATCGGCGTTATCGCGTTATTGCTGGCGGTTGTGCGAACCGTGCCCAACGGGATGGCGTTCACGATTTTCGTGCTCGGCGCCCTGCACATCGTGTTCGACGGCCTCGTGTGGAAGTTGCGTCGGCCCGAGGTTGCCGGGCCGCTCGGCGTTCCAGCGGTCGCTTGAGATCGTCAGTCGCGGAAGTTGTTGAACTGCAGGGGAATCCCGATGTCGGCTCCCTTGAGCAACGCGATCACCGCTTGGAGATCGTCACGCTTCTTGCCCTGAACCCGGACCGACTCGCCCTGGGTTTGGCTTGAGATGCCTTTGGGGCCTTCGGCCTTGATCAACTTGTTGATCTCTTTGGCCTTGTCCGATGAGATGCCTACCTTGATGGTCACCACTTGACGCACCGTGTTCTGCGTGGCGTCTTGCACATCGCCGTAGTCGACCCCTTTGAGCGACACACCTCGCTTGACGAGTCGTTCCTCGAGCAGGAGTCGCAGGGCTGCCAGACGGTCTTCGCTCACCGTGTGCAGTGTGATGACCATGTCGTTCTGCTCGATGGTTGAGTTGGTGTTCTTGAAGTCGAAGCGTGTGCTCACCTCGCGTTGGGCCTGGTCGACCGCATTGCGGACCTCTTGGGCATCAACTTCTGAGACGATGTCGAAACTCGGCATGGAGACACCGTACCTGTGCCGATAGCCTCCGAGACCGACATAAGGGTCGGTGCCCGAGCGGCCAAAGGGAGCAGACTGTAAATCTGCCGGCATTGCCTACGGAGGTTCAAATCCTTCCCGGCCCACCAACAACAGAGATGTGACTGCTTCAGCCACCAGCTGGATCAGCCCAACCCCGTGTCGAGCCGGTCGGTTTTCCGACCGGCTCGAGGCGTTTAAAAGACCAGTTGCATCACGGCAACATCGAGCCAACGATTGAATTTCCTGCCGACCTGACGCTCGATACCAACGAGTTCGAAGCCGCATGCCGCGTGGAGGCCGCGCGACGCAACGCCCTCCGCCTCGATACGGGCGATCACGCTGTGGAATCCACTGGCCTTCGCAATGTCACAGACTTCGCTGAGCAATGCACGGCCGATACCGCGTCCGCCGTGGCCGCGATCGACGTAGACCGAATCTTCCACCGTGGTGGAATAGGCAGCGCGCTCTTTGTATCGCGAGAGAGCGGCAAAGCCGAGGACGCTGCCGTCGGCCGGGTCGCAAGCGACAATTGCAGAGAATGCACCGGATCGACTCGCCAGCCACTCGCGCTGATCGTCAACCGAGCGAGGCACGATGTCGAAGGTTGATACCGTGTGCAGGACTTCGTGGTTGTAGATCTCGGCGATCTCGACGGCGTCGTCGGGTGTCGCCAAGCGGATTGAGATTGCTTGCGGGGGAGTGGAGTTGGCCACGGCGGCGGAGCGTAGTCACTCCGTGGTGGGAACGGCTGCAGCGCCGATACACTCCCCGACCGGTCGCGGCACCGCCGCGCCCGACGCCCTCTTAGCTCAGTCGGCAGAGCACAGCCATGGTAAGGCTGGTGTCGTGGGTTCGATTCCCACAGAGGGCTCGACCAACCTGGTCGATCCCCGGATCGGCCGGGGGGCAAAGCCATGGCGGCGTAGCTCAGTTGGTCAGAGCATCCGGCTCATAATCGGAAGGTCATCGGTTCGATCCCGATCGCCGCTACCACATCATCAACATCACGTTCAGCACAAAGGATCACGGAAGACATGAGCAAGGCGAAGTTCGAGCGTACGAAGCCCCATGTGAATATTGGGACGATGGGTCATATTGACCATGGTAAGACGACGTTGACGGCGGCGATTTCG
>JAPOJQ010000047.1 GCA_029978335.1 Actinomycetota bacterium | reverse complement strand
GTTCGTTCATTGACGCCGAACTCATCATCCGGGCCACTCGCTCGGGTTTTGATGTGATGCAGATGGGCGTGGACTACTTCCCTCGCACCCGGGGTGAGTCAACGCTGTCGTCACCATCGGTCATCGTCACCATGCTGCGAGAGATGGTGTCGCTGCGTCGAGACCTCATCGGTGTGACGCCCATCGATCGGTCGTGAGTCGCGACCGACAGCGATGAGTCGGTTGGTACCCTTGCTCAACCGGACCCGTCGCCGTCAATCACCGTGAACGATCGTCGCACTTCCCCCTTGAGCGAACACCCGATGCGCTGGCTTCCAGCGCTCGGCGCTGCAGTGCTCTTGCTCGTCGTGGCCCTTACCGCGTCACCGGGAACCAACGACACGGTCGTGGGCGATGTGGCGACGACATCGACCACCACACCTGCGACGACGACGACGCTCGCCCTCGTCGATCCGCCGGCGCCTACAGAGCCGATCAGTCGAAACCTTGAGCGCGGTATCGCCGGTGACGACGTTGCCATGGTGCAACAGCGGTTAAAAGACCTTGGCTTTGATCCGGGACCGATCGATGGCATCTACGGAGGCGTCACGATTCAGTCGGTGTGGGCCTATGAGAAATTGGTGCTCGGCACTCCGCGCGAGCAAGCGACCGGGGTCGTGACGCCCGCTTTGTGGGAGCGCATGCGCGAGCCTCTCGGCGTGCTCCCGCGACGTCCAACGGGCGGCCTGCGCAATCACACGGAGATCTATCTGCCCGAACAGGTAATGGTGGTGTTCCACGCTGATGTGCCGACGCTCATCACGCACATCTCCTCGGGAGAACTCGATGAGTTTGGCCAGCCGGCGGTGTACTGCGAAGAAGTCACGTATGACACCGACAACAACGGTGACCTTCTTGAGGAGCCGATTACCGATTTTGTGTGTGCGTACGCGAAGACGCCCGGAGGTGTTTTCCGTTACGAACGCGAGATCACTGGCATCCGAAGTGGTCCGCTCGGCGACATGTGGGATCCGGTGTATTTCAATTACGGCATTGCCGTGCATGGCGCGCTCAATGTGCCCTTAGAACCTGCATCGCACGGTTGTGTCCGAATCCCGATGCATATCTCGGCGTACTTTCAAGACCTCGTTGAACTCGGTGAGGCGGTCCTGGTGTGGAACGGCGTGTCCGAGCCAGAAGAGGTGACCTACGAGGAGAGCCTGCCGAGCTGGTGGGCTGAAGTTCCGCCCGAGTACACGACGACAACATCGACGACGACAACGACAACCTCAACGACCACAACGACGGTGCCGGCAACAACCTCAACGTCGACCCCGGCGGCGACATCGACCTCGGTAGCGGCGACAACGTCGCAGGGCTGAGGCGTTCAGCAGGCCGTTCGGCCGCTGAGCACACCCGCCCGGAAGGCGCCGACGCGATCAAACAACATCTCGTCACCGGGATCGGAGAGCCTGATGAGCATCGTGATGGCTTCATCGGGGTCACCGGGAGAACTCGCCACCGTGCTGATGCGCCGCTGATCTCGACGCAATCCCAGCGTGATGTCGTCGACCCATGCTCCGACGAGACAGTCGGCGCGCAACCGGTCCGTTGCAGCGGACGATCCTTGTCGCCCGAGGACAGCGTCGGCCCAGGCAAGGCCGAGCAGGTAGCCAAGGGTGAAGTCACCGCTTGAGGAGTAGAGATCGAGGATCTCGGGTTCGTCAAACACCACGAGCCCCGAACTCGGGCAGCGTCCGATTGGACCGTCGACGGCTCGGAAATCGGGACAGACGCCCTCAAGGTTGTCGACTGGCAGTGCGGCGAGGTCAATGGTGTCGCCGAGGATCAGCGTCCAGAACTCGTTGAGGTCGTCGCCGAGAAACTCCCACGAAGCTCGGCAGTCGGGGTTGGGCTCGCCAGCACAGTCATATGAGGCATCTCCGCCGCGCAGATAATCGTCGTAGCTGAGGTATGCGTTGGGCATCAGTGGTAGCGGATCGTCGATGAGGGTCGCGCACGCGGCGGCACCTTCCTCGAATCCGAGTTGGTACGCGCCGACGCGATCGAAGGCGGTGCCGTGGCCTCCTGGTGACATCGTGTCAACTCCGGCCGGGTCGCGAACCTGGACGAGTGCGATCAGTCCAGTCCGCACGCCGTCACCTCCGAGCGTGAGCATCGGTGATGCGCCCGAGGTGACCCTGCCCATCCACGCCCCGGCAAAGCAGTCCGCTTGCTGCTCGGTTGTCACCGTTGGAAGATCGAGATCAAGGATCCCAGCGCGGTCTTGGATGAAATGACCGAATTCATGTGCGAGTACCACTGCGATGCTCGTGCCGCCGTGTTCCGCGACAAGCGAGCCGAGTAATCCATCGGGACCGTCGTCGTAGATGACGAACTCGTCGACGGGGCAATAGAGGGCCACGTACTCGACGAGGTCGGAATAGTCGGTGGATGGCGAGCCGCACCCTGGCAGCGAGGTCGTGCGCTCGGGACGACCGGCGTAGATCTCGCCGTTCAGGACCGATTGCGGCAGGTCAAACACACTGCCGAGCACCTCAGCACTCCACGAGGAGATGTCAGCAACCGCAGCAGCGACCAGTCCGTCGTCATCGGTGGGGGTGCGCGGCGATCCGAGGTCGACAACATCGCCGAGACGGAACTCATCGACGAACTCGCTCACCGGAGCGCTGGTGGTGGGCGTCACCGTGGTGTCGGTGGCGATCGTTGTCGACGTGGTGGTCGCCGGTGCGCTCGCACTCGACGACACGATGGTCACCCGTCCCGACTGGGCGCACGAAGTGAGGCCCACCACCGATGCAAGCGCAATTGCGGTGCGGCACGTCCGTGCGGTCATCTCGCCGAACCGACGGTCATCGCCGCATGCACGGTTCGACGTCTCGTGAGGACCGTTTCGATTGCAACAATGATCAGCGCAACCCACACCAACACAAAGCCACCCAACCGTGTTGCGGGCATGTCCTCGTTGTACACCACCCAACCGAGGGTCAGATTGATCACTGGCACGAGCCAACCAATCGGCCCGAGGAGGGTGAAGGGCACGCGTGGCGCCGCATGGGCGAAGAGCAAGAGTGGTGCCGCGGTCACGATCCCTGTGCCGAGGAGCAACAGCCAGTCGAGGCCTTGAGCCGTCTCCCCGACACCGCCAGATCGCATGAACGACACGAAGATCACGAGGGTGGCAATGGGTGCCAAGAGCGTGACCTCGCCGGTGAGGCTCTCGATCGGGTCGAGGTCTACTCGACGTTTGACCAGTCCGTATAACGACCAACTACCACCGATCAACACGGCGACCCACGGGAGGCGACCGTAGGAGGCGGACAGGACCACGATGGCGACTGCAACCAGCGCAATGGCCACCATTCGCAGTCGCGTGAGGCGCTCGCCGAGTAACCCGACCCCAAGACCCATCGTGATGAGCGGAGCGAGGAAGTAGCCAAGGGCGGTTTCGATCACCCGGTCAGAGATCACTGCGCCGACGTATGTCGACCAGTTCACGACGAGCAGCACCCCAGCCCACAGGAGGTGGGTCCGCACGTCGGGACGAACGACTGCGGTACGAACGGAACGGAGGCGTCCGCGCGCCGCGACGAGAATCCACAGCACCGAGACGGCTGATCCGACGCGCCAGCCGATCAGTTCGGCGGCGGCAAACCCGCCGAGCAACTTCCAATAGGCGGTGAAACTCCCCCAAAGCGAATAGGCAAGCACGGCTGAGCGAACACCCGATGCTGTGCGCTGATCCACAGATGACACCCTACGGCGCGCGGGAACGGTCGGTAGTGTCGCTCCCGTGGTTGAGATCGCAGGTGTAGCGGTGACTCCGGAGCATGCCTCGTTGCGCGAACTTTTTGCCGCCGATCCATCACGTTCGCAGCGGTATCGAACCAGCATTGCCGACCTCGTTGTCGATTGGTCGCGTCAACCCGTGACCGACCGCGTGCTGCGTGAACTACATGAGGTGGCGCGCGCCGCAGGTGTCGCTCACGCGTTTCATCGCATGGCGAGCGGCGACCGCATCAATGTGACGGAGCATCGTGCGGTCGGCCATATGGCGCTGCGAGCCCCGCGCTCACTTTCGATGATGATCGACGGTGTCGACGTCATTCCTGAGGTGCATGCGGTTCGCGATGCAATGCGTGCCACTGCCGAGCGAATTCGCAGCAATGAGCAGATCACCGATGTGGTGAACATCGGCATCGGTGGTTCCGATCTCGGCCCAGCGATGGCAGCGCGCGCATTGCGTGCCTACGGCCATCCGCGGCTTCGACCGCATTTCGTCTCGAATGTTGACGGTGCCGATATCGACTCGGTGCTCGGCCAACTCGACCCGGCGCACACGGTCTTCATCATCGTGTCGAAGACGTTCACGACATCAGAGACGCTCGCCAACGCTCGGACCGCCCGCCAATGGGTCATCGATCGTCTCGGCGAGTCGGCCGTGGTGGACCACTTCATTGCGGTGTCGACCGCTGCCGATCAGGTGGAAGCGTTTGGAATCGATCCGTCGACGATGATCGGGTTCTGGGAGTGGGTTGGTGGCCGCTACTCGATCTGGTCGGCGGTGGGTCTGAGCCTGATGGTGCTGATCGGCCCAGATCGGTTTGACGACATGCTCGCCGGGGCGCATGCCATCGATCAGGTCATGGCATCGGGATGTAGCGACAACGGCGACACCATGGCCAACCCGATCGTCACCTTGGCACTCATCGGAGTGCTGCATCGCAACGTGTTCCACCGGGCGTCAAAAGCGGTGATCCCGTACGCCCAAGAACTCGACCGGCTGCCGGCGTACCTCCAGCAACTGGATATGGAGTCCAACGGGAAGTCGGTTCGGGCAGATGGATCGCCCGTTGCAACCGCAACTGGTCCGGTGATCTGGGGAGAACCGGGCACCAACGGGCAGCACGCGTTCTTCCAGTTGTTACATCAAGGCACTGACATCATTCCGGTTGACTTCATTGGGTTTGCCCAACCAAACCATGACCTGGTGGAACACCAGGATCTCTTGATGGCGAACCTGTTTGCACAGGCGGAGGCGCTGGCACTCGGTCGGGACGGCGGCGACGAGCCGCACCGTCACTTCGCCGGAGATCGACCGAGCACATTGATCTTGGCGGATCAACTCACACCGTCGGTGTTCGGCCAGTTACTGGCGCTGTATGAGCACATCGTGTTGGTGCAAGGTGTGGTGTGGGGCATCGACAGCTTCGATCAGTGGGGCGTTGAATTGGGCAAGGTGCTCGCATCGCGAATTGCGGCCCAACTGACGAACGATGACGCGCTGCCGTCTGACACGGATCCCACGACGGCCGCTGCGATCGAGTGGTATCGATCACGCCGGCGCCGATAATCGACGACTTCAGCGCGTCTCAGGACGCAATGGAGCGAGTGAACGGGCTGGGTCGATGCGTTGCATGACCACACTCGTTCGAGGTGCCAGCGCAATGATGTTCCCCGCCTCGTAGGTGGTGCCTGGCTGCGATGGTGTGCCCATCTCGGGGCGATAGGAGTCGAAGCACACCTGCCAGCGCTGCCCCCATCGACTCGCGGGTAGGCGCCAGTTCAGCTCGCCATCGCTCGCCGAAAAGATGCACATGAAGGTGTCATCGACGATGCGCGCGCCGAACCGGTCGGGGCTCGAAATCGATTCGCCGTTAAGGACGACACCGACCGACTGTGCAAAACCCTGCTCCCAATCGTTGTCGCTCATTTCCTCGCCGTCGGGCCGGAACCACGACATGTCATCAATGCCACGGATATTGCGTCCTTGGAACCAACGCCGTCGCCGGAACACCGGGTGATCGTGTCGGAAACGGATGAGGCGCTGGCACCACTCGAGGAATTGCTCGTCGATCGCTGACCAGTCGAACCACGACACTTCATCATCGTGGCAGTAGGCATTGTTGTTGCCACCCTGGGTGCGCCCGAGTTCGTCGCCGCCGAGCAACATCGGCACGCCCTGTGACAACAGCAAGGTGGTGATCATGTTGCGTCGCTGGCGTGATCGGAGTTCGGTGATCTCTGGATCGTCGGTCGGGCCTTCGACACCGTGGTTCCATGATCGATTGTGTGACTCGCCGTCGCGACCGTTTTCGCCGTTGCTCTCGTTGTGCTTGTGATTGTGGCTCACGAGGTCGGTGAGGGTGAATCCATCGTGACAGGTGATGAAGTTGATCGATGCAGTGGGGCGCCTGGTGTCTGCCATGTAGAGGTCGGACGAACCGGTGAACCGCTGACCGAACTCGGCGAGGCGCGACTTTTCGCCACGCCAGAAGTCGCGCATCGTGTCGCGATACACGCCATTCCATTCCGACCATTTCGGAGGGAATCGGCCGACCTGGTAGCCGCCCTCGCCAACATCCCACGGTTCTGCGATGAGCTTGACCTGTGAGATCACGGGATCCTGCTGCACGATGTCGAAGAACGCTGACAGCCGGTCGACTTCTAACAATTCTCGGGCGAGCGCCGACGCAAGGTCGAAGCGGAATCCATCGACATGCATCTCAAGCACCCAGTACCGCAGACTGTCCATGATGAGTTGCAGCACGTGGGGATGCCGCATGTTGAGCGAATTTCCACAACCGGTGAAGTCGAGGTAGTGGCGACGGTCGTTGTCGACAAGTCGGTAATAGGCGTGATTATCGATGCCGCGCAGTGACAACATCGGACCGAGGTGGCTGCCTTCGGCGGTGTGGTTGTAGACGACGTCGAGGATTACCTCGATGCCGGCATCGTGGAGGCTTCGCACCATGGTGCGGAAGTCCTGGACATGCCCGATACCAGATGGAGTGCTGTAGCCGTTGTGCGGGCTGAAGTAGCCGATGGTGTTGTAACCCCAATAGTTCTTCAGGCCGCGAGTGGCGAGGTGGTGATCGTGGATGAACTGATGGACGGGCATGAGTTCAACCGCGGTGACACCGAGCCTGACGAGGTGATCGATCACCGCAGGGTGCGCCATCGCGCTGTACGTCCCGCGCAGATGTGCGGGGATATCGGGATGCGTCAACGTCATGCCGCGCACGTGCGTCTCGTAGATCACACTCCGGTGCATCGGCACCTTGGGCGGTCGATCCTGACCCCATTGGAAATACTGGTCGCTCACCACCCCATGCGGCACATGAGGCGCGGAATCATCGGTATTTGGTTGATCGATGTCGTCGAGGTCGTAGGCGAAGCACGCTGGCGCCCAGTCGACCTCACCTTCGATCGAACGTGCGTAGGGGTCAAGAAGAAGTTTTGATGGGTTATGCCAGAGGCCGTCGGCAGGGTTCCACGTCCCGTGCACGCGGTAGCCGTAGTGCTGGCCGGGTCGGACGTCGGGCAGGTACGCATGCCAAATATGGCCGTCGACCTCGGTGAGTGAGATACGTCGTTCGTCGCGTCGACCGGATGCGTCGGCTTCGCCGAGTAGGCAGAGTTCAACGCCTTGTGCCGACGATGAGAACAGCGCGAAGTTCGTACCTGAACCGTCGTACTCGGCGCCCAGCGGATACGGGTTGCCATTCCAGACGCGCGGCCGACGAGCGGGATGATCGGTCGGCGGCATCGGACAAGTCTGCCGGTCGCGACGTCAGTCGACCAGCATCGGCCAGAATGTGCCCATGACGATGACGGATGTTCCAGCAGGAGTCGAGCGCGTTGGTGTTGTGGGCTGTGGCCTCATGGGATCAGGCATCGCCGAGGTATGTGCGAGAGCCGGCATCGATGTCGTGATTCGTGAGGCGACCGCTGAAGCAGCCGAAGCCGGACGAGCGCGGCTCGTGACCTCGCTTGATCGAGGGCTCGCCGCAGGCAAGTTGACCGAAGACGAGCGCCATGGTGCATTGAGTCGGTTGTCGTTCACGACGGCGATCGAAGACCTCGCGGACCGGCAACTGGTGGTGGAGGCGATCATCGAGGATGAAACGATGAAAGTCGACCTGTTCCGAGAACTGGATCGCGTCCTGACCGACCCGACGGCCATCTTGGCGTCCAACACATCGTCGATTCCGATTATGAAACTCGGCACCGCAACGTCGCGACCTGAGCAAGTCATCGGTATTCACTTCTTCAATCCGGTTCCGGTGTTGCGACTGGTTGAACTCGTTGAAAGCCTCATGACCTCGCCTGAGACATCGAGACGGGCTGAGTCGTTTGCGGCTGACCGCCTATCAAAGCGTGTGATCCGGTCACAGGATCGAGCGGGATTCGTGGTGAATGCCTTGTTGATCCCGTACTTGTTGTCGGCGATCCGCATGATGGAGTCGGGCTTCGCTTCTGCTGACGACATCGACATCGGCATGGTGGAGGGATGCAGCCACCCAATGGGCCCACTGCGTCTCACTGACCTCATCGGGCTCGACACCACGCTGGCTGTTGCCGAGAGCCTGTACGAAGAATTCAAAGAGCCGCTCTATGCGCCGCCGCCGCTGTTGTCGCGCATGGTTGACGCTGGTCTTCTCGGCCGCAAGTCGGGCCGGGGATTCTATGAATATCGACGCTGATGGCTGATCGGGTCGAGCGACTAACGAACTTGCTCGCGTTGTTGCTGGAGACGCGCGAGCCGCTCACGCTGCACGTGATTGCGGCGGAACTAGGCGGCCAATATCCCGCATCTGAACAAGCCCGACGCGCTGGATTCGAACGTGACAAGGCTGCGCTTCGCGAGATCGGTATCGAAATTTCGTCGGTCACCTTGAGCGGAGATCGCGCAGGCGAGATGGGGTATTGGGTCGAGCGTTCGTCCTATGAGTTGCCGGATCTCGGGCTTGAACCCGATGAAGTCCGAGCACTGCAGGTTGCGTTGGCGATGACACGTCCTGACTCAGCTGTTGGCGAGGAAGCGTTGTGGAAACTTGGGGGTGTTGCCGGCGGTGTCGGCGGCCCGGTGAGGATGCACCTTCCCGAACTCAAGTTGCTGCCGATGCTGCGTGCTGCAGTTGCGGCTCGCCGTCCGGTGGGGTTTGAGTACGGCGAGGTCGACCGTGTGGTTGAACCATGGGGTGTGCTGCTGCGCGATGGTTTTTGGTATCTCGTTGGCTTCGACCGTCATCGCAAGGCTCGTCGGACCTTCCGTGTCGATCGCATTGTGGGCGACGTCGTGGAGTTGGAGGAGCACTTCGAACGCGGCGGCGATACCGATCTCCGCTCGGCTCTTCCCGACGATCCGTTGCTCCTCGGTGCAGAGGGTGCGACAACGACAGAGGCCGTGATCCGTATTGGGGTGCGACGTGCCGCCGGTGTGGTGCGCGAACTTGGCTCCGAGCGCGTCCGCGCCGTGCTCGACGGGGGTGGCGTTGAGGTCACCGTTCCGTACGTCAATGAAGCAGCGATGCGATCTTGGGTGCTCGGCCATCTTGAGGATGCCGAGGTGATCGAACCCGCTGAACTGCGTTCATCGATCGTGGCGTGGCTTGAAGGGTGCCTGCGATGAGCCAGCGACCAGCGACTGAGCGCCTTCGACGACTGTTGGTCATGCTGCCGTGGTTGATGGAGCGGGGCGAGGTGCCGGTAGCCGAGGCTGCTGAGCGTTTCCGAATCGATGAAGCATCGCTTGTTCGTGATCTCGAGTTGGTTGCGATGTGCGGCCTTCCGCCATATGTCGACGAGATGATTGACCTCTTCATCGATGAAGGAGTCATCGTTACTGGGGTGCCACGACTGTTCACCCGTCCATTGCGACTCAACCGTGTCGAAGCGTTTGAACTCCTCGCGGCGGGTCGAGCAGCGATGAACCTTCCAGGGGCGGATCCCGATGGGGCGTTGAATCGGGGTCTGCTCAAGGTTGCTCGAGGTCTGGGCGAGGATGACACCGGCGTCGTGGTCGTCAACCCGACGCCGGTGACGGTCGCCACGCTGACCGATGCTGCAGTTGAGCGCCGCCGTGTAGCGGTGTCCTATCAGTCGCATACCGCTGACGCACCGTCGGAGCGCGTGCTGACGCCGTACGTGGTCGCAACCGCTCACGGCAAATGGTATGTCGTTGCCCACGATGATCGGTCGGGGGAGGTGCGCACCTTCCGTGTTGATCGAATCGAATCGGTGGTGGATGCTGGGCCCGCTGAGGTGGCTGCTCCCGAGGAGTTGCCGATGCCGGGCGAGTGGTTTGCTGAGGGTGACGTTGCCCGGGCAACGCTGCTGGTCAGCCCTGAAGGGCGCTGGGTCATCGAGCGGTATCCGGTTGATGCGGTGTCAGAGCCGGACGATCTCGGACGTTGCACTGTGCGGTTGCCCGTTACGAGTGAGCGTTGGCTTGAACGGCTTCTGGTTCGCCTCGGCCCTGCAGTATCGCTGCTGGAGCCAGAGTCGATGCGCAACCTCGCTGAGCGAGCGGCAACTCGGGTATTGGCGAACTATCGCTGATCCTGCTTGGCGAGCAGGTGGGCGAGCACCGATGCGGTGGTGCGCGCATCGGCGAGCGCGTCGTGAGCGCGAGAGTGCTCGACACCTGCCCGCCTTGCGATATCAGCAAGCCGGTGCGACATCGTACGCTCGGGGTCGAGCGACCGTGAGAGTTCAAGGGTGCACAGCCGATCCCCTGTCGGCAGTGCAACGTGCTGCTGTTGCGCTGCGTGGCTGAGGAATCCCCAATCGAAGGCGACATTGTGGGCGACGATGCGGCGAGTGCCACACCGCCGAGTCAACTCGTTGAGGGCTTCGCGAATCGGGGGTGCGAAGAGCAGTCGGTGGCGACGAATGCCATGGATGTGACGGGCGCCGTACGGTGACCACGGCCGGCGAAGTCGAACCATCGTTGACCACTCGCTTTCAACCTCACAACACCCGGGAACGACATCGCCGAGCACGAGACCGATCTGCAGAATCGGGTCGTGATGCGGATCTAATCCGCCGGTTTCGAGATCGATCACCGCAATTGGCAACGGTGGCTTCGCCTCGTCCATCCCATCACCTTACGGGTGGGGTGTGATGAGCAGACGCTCAGGCGTTGCGAGCGCGAATGCCAATCGGCGCCGCGACGGTGTAGCCGAGGAGATGGCGGTCCTCTTCGTTCTCGCCACCCCAAAAGCCGTATTCGTGATTCTCACGAGCGAAGGTTCGGCAGGGAATCCTTACAGGGCAAGCGCTGCACAGCAGGTTGGCGCGAGCCTCACGACGCTGGCGAGCCTGAGGCCGCTCGGCTTTCTTAGCAAAGAACAGCTCAAGACGTCCTTTGCACATCGCGTACTCGCGCCAGTCAACGCCGCGGGGGACGTCGGAGGTGGTGGTGAACTCGAGAGTCTCTGCAGTCGACATGATGCATTTAACACTAAATGATCCGTGCCTATTCCCGCAAGGGTCATTCGTGTGGTCACTTCAGAGGAGTTCGGCGGCGAGCGAGGCGACGCCGGAGCGCTCGCAGGCCTGCAGCGTGATGTGCCCAAAGCACGACTGGCCAGCAAACGCGCTCGTCAGCACGGCGAGGGCATTGTTGGCCTCGCCGAGATACGGGGCGTCGATCTGGCTGGTATCGCCGGTGAAGATCACCTTGGTGCCTTCGCCAACACGAGTCAAGATCGTTCTCAGGGTGGTCGGTTCGAGATTCTGGGCTTCGTCGATGACCACGATCTGTTGCTGCAGGCTCCGGCCACGCAAGAACGTGACTGACTCGAGTGACAACTTCTGACGATCCGTCAACTCATCGACGAGTCGTCGAGCGTCGCCAGCAGACCGCCGATCGGTCAGCGCAACGACGGCGTCGTGAATCGCTGACATCCATGGGTCCAGCTTTTCGTCGAGTCCGCCGGGAAGAAAGCCCACATCTGCTCTCCCAACCGGCACGAGCGGTCGGTACACGGCGAGACGTTCGTAGCGTGATTCCTCAACGACCTGTTCGAGCGCAGCAGCAATAGCGAGGATCGTTTTGCCGGTGCCGGCTCGGCCATCGAGCGCAACGACGGTGACCTCTGGGTCGAGCAACAGTTCGAGAGCAAAGCGCTGCTCCTTATTGCGTGGATGGAGACCCCACGGTTCGGGCGTTGCATGTGGCAGCAGGACGATGTCGTCGCCGCGACGGCGTGCGAGCGCCGATTGTGATCCCGAGCGAAGCACGATGAATTCGTTCTCGCGCAGGCGAGCTTGATCGTTGTGCTGGAGGGCCCGCTCGATGCCCACGGGAGTCGGGTCGTCGGCGATCGTCAGGTCCTCGATATCGATGAGTCCGTCGGCGTAGAGGGCGTCGATCAATCGATGATCGGCATCGATGACTTGCCATCCCGACTGTTGGATCGGGCGACTTGCATTCGATGGACGATGCTCAATGGCGCTGAGTCCGAGATGGGCAGCTTTGATGCGCAGGGCAGCGTCATTGGACACCATCACGGTGGGAGCGATGTCCGCTTGGCCGAGGGCGGCACCGATGATCCGATTATCGGGCTTCGCGGGGTCGAGCCCGTGATCGGCGAGAAGAGCCTCGCGGATGCCGTTGACCTCAATCTGCAGAGAACCTCGACCATTGGGGACCGCGGCAGCGAGCGAGCCGCCATGGCGCATACGGAGTTCCTCGATGGCTCGTAGTGCGGTTCGCGCTGCTCGTCCAACATCGTCGGCACGCGACTTCAGGCCATCGAGCTCTTCAATCACCGTGAGCGGAATCACAATGTCGACCTCGCCCATGTCGTGAAGGCACGCCGGATCGGCGATCAACACGGAAGTGTCGAGGACGACTCGTGTCCTCGTGTCGGCGGCTCGGGAACGTCCTGAGTCGAGGCGGGCGAGGTCGGTCACGAGATACCTCTCTGCGTTGCTGAGCGCAACGTCGGGCTGGTCGAGCGAGTTCCGGACAACGGCCCTGTTGTAGTTCACCCCAGACCATGGGTGGTGGATTCCTGCAGTTGAAGTGGTGGTTGAACCGCTCGCTTGGGTGACACGTGTCGACTTGCCCTTTGCGTCTCAATGCTCAGAGCGAATGTCATTTGCAGATGCAACAACACGAGTAGTTGCACGCGTGTCATTTGCATCATTTCGATGGTGTCGTTCTAAGGCATCACGTAGTTATTCGATGCTGAAGAACCGGCGGGCAGACCTGTTCGTCGGAACCCGAACCAGAAGGACATCAATGACCAAGTCAGAACTCATCGAAGCCGTTGCCAACGCAGCCAACGTCTCGAAGGCAGACGCCGAGCGCACGATCGGGGCCTTCTTCGACACCGTGGTGGCCAACACCAAGAAGGGCGACAAAGTCTCCTGGCCGGGTTTCGGCTCGTTCAGCGTCACCAAGCGCCCCGCTCGCACCGGCCGCAACCCGCGCACCGGTGAGCCCGTCAAGATCGCCGCATCAAAGGCGATGAAGTTCAGCTCCTCGTCGACCCTCAAGTCGACCCTTAACTGAAAGCTGGGATGAAAATGGCTACTGCCAAGAAGGCTCCCGCCAAGAAGGCTGCTGCGAAGAAGGCTCCGGCCAAGAAGGCAGCCGCGAAGAAGGTTGCGAAGAAGGCTCCGGCCAAGAAGGCAGCCGCGAAGAAGGTTGCGAAGAAGGCTCCGGCCAAGAAGGCTCCGGCCAAG
>JAPOJQ010000058.1 GCA_029978335.1 Actinomycetota bacterium | reverse complement strand
TTGATGCCATCGTCGATTCGAAAGGCAAGACCCGGGCACGCTTTCTGCTCACCCGTCTACTCGATCACGCGAATCAGCGTCAGGTGTCGTTCCCAGCGACGGTCAGCACGCCTTATGTGAACTCCATCCCGCGCGAACAACAACCGTGGTTTCCTGGCGATGAGCACATCGAACGCCGCATTCGTGCATTCATCCGATGGAACGCAGCCGTCATGGTGGTCAAGGCCAACAAGCGCGCCGACGGCATTGGTGGTCACCTGTCGACCTTTGCGTCATCAGCATCGCTCTACGAAATTGGTTTCAACCACTTCTTCAAAGGGCCGGGAGCCGACGGCGGCGGTGACCATGTCTACTTCCAAGGCCATGCCGCCCCCGGCGTGTACGCAAGAGCATTCCTCGAAGGACGACTCACGACTGACGATCTCGATCACTTCCGCCGTGAGATTGGGCGCGACGGTCGCGGTTTGTCGAGTTACCCACATCCGCGTCTGATGCCGGACTTCTGGGAGTTCCCCACCGTCTCGATGGGGCTCGGGCCTATCACCGCGCTCTACCACGCTCGCTTCAACCGCTACTTGATGAACCGTCAACTCGACGACACTTCAGCAAGTCGAGTGTGGGCCTTCCTCGGAGACGGCGAGACCGACGAACCCGAGACGCTCGGTGCGATCTCGCTCGCCGCACGTGAACAACTCGACAACCTCATCTTCGTCGTCAACTGCAACTTGCAGCGACTCGATGGTCCGGTCCGCGGCAACGGCAAGATCATGCAAGAGCTCGAGGCGGTCTTTCGCGGCGCCGGCTGGAACGTGATCAAGGTGGTGTGGGGATCAAAGTGGGATGAGTTACTTGCCCAAGACAAGGACGGCGTGCTGCTCAACCGAATGAACACCACGGTCGATGGCGAATTCCAGCGTTACGCCGTGGAGAGCGGCGCCTATATCCGAGAACACTTCTTTGGCCCGGACCCGCGCCTGCGCCAGATGGTGTCGCACCTCAGCGACGATGAACTGCGCAATCTGCCCCGAGGCGGGCACGACTACCAGAAGCTGTATGCCGCCTATAAAGCAGCCACCGAGAATCTCGGCAGCGGTCGACCGACCGTGCTGTTGTGCAAGACCGTGAAAGGCTGGACGCTCGGTCCCGGATTCGAGGGCAGGAACGCCACCCACCAGATCAAAAAGATGACGAAGGCGCAGTTGCTTGAACTACGCGACCGTCTACATCTCCATGAGGAAATTCCCGAGTCAACCATTGAGGCGGATGACCCGCCGTACTTCCGGCCTTCTGAAGACTCGATCGAATACCAGTACATGATGGAACGTCGCCGATCTCTCGGTGGCGTCATGCCGATGCGCCGCACGACCACCCGACGTCCCATGGGCCTGCCAGCGCCAGAGGCCTTCGCTGAGATGGACGAAGGCTCTGGCGACATGGCCGTGAGCACCACGATGGGCTTCACCCGACTGCTGCGCAGTTTGTGTCGCGACGAACACATCGGGCGTCGTGTCGTGCCGATCATCCCCGACGAGGCTCGGACCTTTGGCATGGATGCGCTCTTCCGAGAGTTGGAGATCTACGCATCGCAGGGCCAGAAGTACGAGCCGGTTGATCACGACCTGTTGTTGTCCTACGCCGAAGATTCCGATGGCCAGATTCTTGAAGAGGGCATCACCGAAGCTGGCTCGCTGGCGAGCTTTATCGCCGCCGGCACGAGCTACTCGACCCGTGGCGTCCCGATGCTCCCGTTCTACACCTTCTATTCAATGTTCGGCTTCCAGCGGGTCGGCGATCTGATCTGGCAAGCAACCGATGCAAGGGCACGTGGCTTCCTGATGGGAGCAACTGCGGGTCGAACGACACTGCTCGGAGAAGGTCTGCAACACCAGGACGGACATTCGTTGGTGCTCGCCTCGACGATGCCGGCGGTTCAGGCATACGACCCGGCATTCGCCTACGAAATTGGTGCCATCGTCAAGGCCGGAATCAATCGCATGTACGGCGCCGATTCGCCCGATGCGGAACGCGACGTCATCTACTACTTGACGCTGTACAACGAGAACTACCCAATGCCGGCGCTTCCTGCCGACCCTGCGAGGGCGCGCGAGTTCACCGAGGGAGCGGTGCGTGGGTTGTATCGCTTTGCCCAAGCCCCCGAGGGCACGGAACATCGAGCAACGATCTTGTTCTCTGGCGTCGCCCACCAAGCAGCCACAAAGGCGGCCGCCGATCTCGCCGAGCATTACGGCGTTGGGGCCGAACTGTGGTCGGCAACGAGCTACAAGCGTCTGCGCGAAGAAGCGCTCTCTGCCGAGCGCTACAACCGACTCCACCCGTCCTCACCACGACGCACGCCGATGGTCACCAGCCTGCTCGATGACTCACAAGGGCCGATCACTGCGGTCAGCGACTTCATGTGCGCCGTGCCAGAGCAGATCGTTCGGTTCATCCCGAACGGTCGTCCATTTAACGTGCTTGGCACCGACGGCATGGGCCGCAGCGACACCCGCGAAGCGCTTCGCCGTTACTTCGAAGTGGATCATGGCCACGTTGTGGTTGCGACGCTCACCGGACTTGTTGAACAGGGCGTTGTCGGCCCAGAGCTCGTCGAGGACGCCCTGGCTCGCTACGAGATCGATGCTGAGGCTGCCGACCCGCAACGAGCGTGATCGTCAGGTTGGCCGAACCCGGTCCAGCCAGCCCGACAGGATCGCAATGGCTCGTGGGTCATGACGAAGCCGATGTCCCGCACCCGACAGCACGTTGATCTCCGCTGCACCATGGGCTTGGGCGAGCTGGCGTGTGTCGCTGGCGGGGACGCTTTCGTCGTCGTCGCCGTGCAACACGAGCAGCGGTCGTGGTGCGAACCGTCGCGATGCGGCCATTGGACGGAAACGTCGAAACGCTCGAGACCATTCATCGACCGAGGCGGGAAATCCAGGTGTACGGATAGCCCCGATCTCTTTGGCGTGTTCAAGGAACCGACGCGGATGGTCGGCCCAATCGTCGAAATCGGCGCGCGGCGAGAGCAGCGCGGCCGCGATCACACGCGGATCGTCAGCTGCTTCACAGATTACTAGTGAGCCACCGGTGTTGGTTCCAGCGAGTACGACCTGGTGCACACCGGTCGTGGCCACGAGGTGATCGACGGCATTGCGGAGATCATCCATCCATCCCTGCAACGAGAAATCACCGGTCGAGGTGCCGCATCCCCTGAAGGTGAACGTCATCGTGACGTAGCCCAGTTCGTGGCACAGGCGGTCCATCAGCTCAGGAAAGGTTCCAGCAGAGCGTCGGGCATCAATAGGCCCGATAGGAAATCCGTGGCACAGGATCAGTCCTGGGGTGGAGCCGTCTCGCAGCGCCGGCACGGCGATATGACAGGCAAGACGCTCCCCTCCGCTGTCGAACGTCTGGTCCATCGCCATGTGGTGATCAGGCGCGAGGGCGTCGATGACGGCGAGTCGCTCCAGGCGTCGCCAAGGTGTACCCACGATTTCGTGCCTCTGCGAGCGAATCCGGCCCAAAACAAATGCCGGTTTCGGCGGCGACGATGTCGTCGATCACTGACTCGTCGTCCCATTCGTCGAGGTCGTACACCAATTGGGTCCGCTTATCGCCGAGAAACCTGGTGTGCTCAAATCGGATTGGACGCTCCATGGACGACACGCTAGCCAGCGATGACGTCGTCAGGTGGTGCTTGCGGCCCAACAGCGCCAATAGCCGCGAAGTACTCAAGGTGGGCGTCGACCACTTCGACGACGTCGACATCATCGAGTAACTCAACGCCGCCTGACTCGGCAGCGCCGAGCAAGTACGCAACGAGTGCGTCTTCAGCAACGATCAGCGTGGCATCAATGTTTTGGCGCAGATCAATCACTCTGTCGGGTGCCAGGCCATTCGCGTGAAGCCAATTCATATGGGCGATGAGCAGCGTCTCAACTTCCGAGGCCGTCAATCGAGCTTGGGAACGTTCTGGTAAACGATCGGCCACGAAGTCGACCGCTTCGTCGAGCACGTAGACCGCCCGTGGCGCAATGGCATCAAGACGGTGAGACTCTCGCCCAATCGCGCCGGCGGCGATCGCGAAGGTCGCGATCGCCGCTAGCACGATGAAAAGTCCCGTCATCGGATCCACAGTCCGACCCTAGGCCCGGTGGTCAGCAACTGGTGGGTTCAGATGCCGATCCGCTGCGCGAGCAGCTCGCGGTGGTAGGTCGGGTCGCCGAACAGCAATTCAGACGACTTTGCACGCTTGAAGTACAGGTGAGCTGGGTGCTCCCAGGTGAAGCCGATACCACCGTGAATCTGAATGTTCTCCGCCGTGGCATGGAAGTACGCCTCTGAGCAGTAGGCCTTGGCGAGTGAGGCGGTTGCTGGGAGCTCGTCATTCATCTCGCTCGCGCACCACAGTCCGTAGTACGCAGCCGACTTCGCTGACTCGACTTCGAGGAGCATGTCGGCACACTTGTGCTTGATGGCTTGGAACGAGCCGATTGGGCGACCGAACTGCACACGATCCTTGGCGTACTGCACCGCCATCTCGAGCACGAACTGGGCACCGCCAACCTGCTCGGCAGCGAGTCCAACAGCCGCGAGGTCGAGCACGGTGGAGAGAATGTCCCAGCCAGCTCCCTCTGCGCCGAGCAACGTTGCAGGCGTGTTGTTGAAGTCGAGGCGAGCCTGACGACGCGTCTGGTCCATCGTCGACAGCGCAGTGCGAGTGAGACCAGCGGCATCGCCGGCCACCGTGTAGAGGCTCACGCCAGCGCCCGAACGGGCAGCGACGATGATCAGGTCGGCGATGTGTCCGTCGAGCACGAACGACTTCGTTCCGCTCAACGTCACCTCGGAACCGCTGCCCGACGCCTGCATGGTGATGCCTGACTCGTCCCACTTGCCGCTCAATTCGGTGTAGGCGAGCGTTGCAATCGTGCTGCCTGCAGCGATGCCGGGAAGATGAGCAGCCTTTGCAGCGTCGTCGCCCGACTGCATCAGCGTGTTTGCAGCGAGCACCACCGATGAGAAGAACGGTGCACACAACAAGGCGCGTCCCATCTCTTCGAGCACGATGCCCAGTTCGACGTACGAGAAGCCAGAACCTCCGAACTCCTCAGGAATGTGAAGGCCTTGCAGGCCCATCTGTTCCGCCATTTGCGTCCAAACGTCGGCATCGAAACCCTTGTCGGATTCCATCTGCTCGCGCACGGCTTCTTCGGAGCTCTTGGCTTCCATAAAGGCCCGGATCGTGGAACGCAGCTCGTCTTGTTCTTCGGTGAATGCAAAGTTCATGCCCGCATTGTTCAACGTCGCATCCGCCGACAGCAAATCGTAGTGTGTACACCTATGTACACAATTGGTGTTCGAGCCTTTCGCTCTGAACTTGCATC
Organism: Actinomycetota bacterium; assembly: GCA_029978335.1. Taxonomy (GTDB): domain Bacteria; phylum Actinomycetota; class Acidimicrobiia; order Acidimicrobiales; family Ilumatobacteraceae; genus Casp-actino5. Next base: position 3,118 of record JAPOJQ010000058.1, on the reverse strand, counting down.
CGTGCTCCGTCGGGCAAGCGATGGTCACTCAACGTTGATCAGCGATCGGGGTCGGCCGATCGCTCGTCTCGGCCCAATCGACGACAGCGCACCCGCCATCGATCAGCTCATCGCCTCAGGAGGACTCATACCGCCGCGTCGGCACGGCGCACCACGCGTCCGCGAGGCGATCCGTGTATGGAGCGGAACACGTATCGACCACGCGCTGCGCGAGTTGCGCGGATGACCACCACAGTGGTGCTCGACACCAGCGCACTGTTGGCGCTCGCCATCGAGGGACCCCATCGGGCATCGATGCTTGCCGCAGTGCAACAACACGAGACGCTCGTTGCCTCAGCGATGGCGTTGACCGAGGCACTCCCCGCCATTGATCGCCTCACCGACGATGATCTTGTGCGCAACGATCTCGAAGATGTCGTCCGGCTGATGTGGGATCACCTCCACGTGGTGCCGCTCGACGCACGATGTCTCGACACCGCGTCACGGCTCGCCCGAGAACGGATGATGCGACTGAGCGACGCAATCCATTTCGCAGCCGCTGATCGACTACCGCGTCCTGCGGCCTTCGCAACCGTGGATCCCGCGCAGATCGCCGTTGCGCTTGAACTCGGGTACGAGGTCTGGTCGACATAACGAGAGCGTCGTGGGAGACTCAGACGATGTCCACCCTCCACTGGCACAACAGCGACGTTGAGGTCCACCGACTCGTCGTCGGCTCGTACGACAACAATGTCTTCATCGTCCGGTGCCGGCACTCAGGCGAAGCAGTGCTGATTGATGCCGCCAACGAGCACGAACGCCTCCTCGACCTGTCCCAAGCGCTGGGCGTTCGTCGCATTCTTGAAACGCACGGCCACTTCGACCACATTGGCGCCGTCACCGCGATGCGAGAAGCGGGCTACGAGGTGTCGGTGCTCGGCGCCGACGCGCCAATGCTGGCCGACGTCGGGTACGACGTCTTGCTCGACGGTGTGGAGATGATCGAGTTCGGACGGTTGCGCCTACGCCCCATCCCGACGCCGGGCCACACGCCCGGTTCGGTGTCGTTCCACCTCGAAGGTACGCCGCTGTTGTTCACCGGCGACACGCTCTTTCCGGGAGGTCCGGGTGCCACACACTTTGATGGGGGCAGTTTCGAAACAATCATCGCGTCAATTGACCAATTGTTGATGCCGTTTCCTGCCGACACGGTGGTGCTGCCAGGCCATGGGCTCGACACGACCATCGGCACTGAACGCCCGCATCTCAGCGAGTGGATCGAACGCGGCTGGTAGCGAACCACTAGGTTGACGACATGGTGTCCAACGGTGCCTCCGTGGCATTCGATTCGTCACGGGCCCCTCGCCTCGGGGGCATGGTGTCCAATGACCGTGTCTTGGCGCCGGGCGAGTCGACCGATCTCGTTCAGCCAGACGGTCGCCCAACACCGACATTCCGAGCTGACTTGCGTCGCATTGCAAACGGCCGGAATGCACTCACCATTGCGTTGCTCTATGCGCAAACGATGTTGATCATCTGGGCAGCAACGTCGCTCGGTTGGTGGGCTTGGCTCCCGGCCTTTGTGCTCATGGCTCGAGCCCATGCACAGTTCGCTGCACTGATGCACGAAGCGGCGCATCGCTTGCTCTTCAGCAATCGGCGCTGGAATGACCTCGTTGGGCGTTGGCTGCTGGGTTATCCAGGATTGGTCTCGGTCGATGCCTATCGACGGGTCCACATGGCGCATCATCGTCGCGAGTTCGGACCCGAGGAGCCCGATATCCCTCTCTATCAGGGGTATCCCATCTCGCCAGATTCACTGCGGCGTAAGTTGCTGCGTGACGCCACAGGCCGAACCGGTCTCCGCCTCCTGCGGTCACAGTTCGCGCTCGCTCGTTGGCGCGATCAGCGACAGCGACGAACGCTCACACAGATGCTGTCCGTCCACGGCGTCTTGATTGCTGCTTCGTTTGCTGCTGGTGTTCCGCTGGTGTATCCGGTGCTGTGGATTCTCCCCTTCCTGACCCTTTGGCGGGTTATTAACCGACTTCGCTCAATTGCCGAGCACGGCGGCCTGATCGCGTCTCCGGACCGGCGGGTCACCACGCATTCGGTGCGGCAACATCTGGTCAGCCGGTTTTTCATGGCGCCGTACCAACTCGGCTACCACCTCGCCCATCACGTTGACGCCGGCGTGCCGTTCCGTAGCCTCCCGCGATACCACCGAGCCCTTGAATCATCGGGGTATGTCAGCGACGACTACCAGTACCGGAGCTACTGGGCGTTGTGGACGGCACTCTCGTCAGGCACGTCCAACTGACATCGAGTGAATTTCCACTATCCAGATAGTGCTAATTACCGGACGCCAGTTCTACACTTCATGCCATGTCGATCGGACCGGACACGCTGCTTGAGATCCGCGACCTCGTTGTCTCCCCCACCCAAGCTGACGCCACCGAACCCATTCTTCGTGGGTTGAATCTCACGGTCAGCGCTGGCGAAGTGCACGCCATCATGGGTCCGAACGGTTCAGGCAAGTCAACGCTCGGGTCGACATTGCTCGGTTCACCCGAATACCGCATCGATAGCGGCGACATCGTCCTCAAGGGCGAATCGGTCGTTGACGAAGGACCAGACGAGCGGGCGCGACGTGGCATGTTCCTCGCCTTCCAGTATCCCCAAGAGATTCCCGGCGTGTCGGTGATTCAGTTCCTTCGCCAGGCGTTATCCGCTCGCAAGGGCATTGACCTCTCGGTGCTAGAACTCCGGCTCGCAGCGATGGAGTGGATGAAGCGGCTCGGCATGGATTCGTCCTTTGTGGATCGATACCTCAACGAAGGATTCTCCGGCGGCGAGAAGAAGCGCAACGAAGTGATGCAGATGGCGATCCTCGAACCCGAAATTGCCATTCTCGACGAGACCGACTCAGGTCTCGACATCGATGCGCTGCGCATTGTCGCTGCTGGTATCCGCGAGGTGCGCCAAGATCGCCCCACGATGGGCGTGGTCCTCATTACTCACTATCAGCGACTCCTTGATGAGGTCACGCCCGATCACGTGCACATCATGATGGGCGGTCGCATCGTGGCGAGCGGCGGCATGGAACTCGCTGAACAGCTCGAACGAGAGGGCTACGAAT
>JAPOJQ010000086.1 GCA_029978335.1 Actinomycetota bacterium | reverse complement strand
GCTATTCCCTTTACGACACCATCGTGGTGTTTGATCGCATTCGGGAGAATGAGACACGCTTCGCCTCCCACCGCATTGCCTATGCCGACATTGTCAACACGTCGATGAACCAGGTGATCATGCGTTCGATCAATACATCGGCGTCATCAGTGCTTCCAGTGATATCGCTGCTGGTGGTTGGGGCAGGAATTCTGGGGGCATCGACGCTGAGCGAGTTTGCGGTGGCGCTCCTCATTGGCATGCTGACCGGCACCTACAGTTCGATCTTCGTTGCCGCACCGCTCCTGGCGGCATTCAAGGTTCGAACCGACGAATTCCGCGACCGCAAGCGGGAGCCATCGACGGGTGAAGGGCTCCGCGCGCTGGTGATGGGGGCGTCACCGGGGCGTTCTCGATCGGCGGCTGCCGGGGATGAACGCGATGGTGCTGCGGCGGTTCTGCAGCATGATCCTCGCCCTCGTAAGAAGCGCAGGCGCTGACCAGCGAATGGGCTGAGGCAGTAGCCTGCGGATATGGGTGCATCCTGGGTCACCGATCACGTCCGCGAGATTGCTGACTACCCAACTTCAGGGGTGATGTTCAGGGACATCACCCCGCTGCTTGGGGACCGTGCAGCGTTCGGTCGAGCAGTTGACGATTTGGTGACGTGCTTTCATGATCTCGAAGTTGATCGAGTGGTGGGCATCGAGAGTCGAGGATTCATCATCGCTGCGCCCGTCGCGTATCGGCTCCGGGCGGGATTTGTGCCAGTGCGCAAGGCCGGCAAATTGCCATGGGCTGTTGCTCGCGAGGAGTACGAACTCGAATATGGCACTGACCGCCTCGAAATTCATCGTGATGCGATACATCCCGACGAACGAATCCTGGTCGTCGACGACGTGTTGGCGACGGGTGGAACAGCAGCAGCAACGTGTCGCTTGGTAGAGGCTCTTGGCGGAACGATCGTTGGACTCGGCTTCATGATCGAGTTGAGCAGTCTCGGTGGACGAGCACGGCTCGGCGGACGTCGAACCGAAAGTCTCGTTAGCTACTGACATGGCGACGGTCGACAGGGTTCTCCCGTGGCGGCGCAATAGTGAGCAGCCGACGCCCGAGGAACTCGGACCAGTGCTGAGCGTGTACCGGCGGCATCATCCCAAGGCGCCGATATCGACGATCTCCAGGGCCTACACCGTTGCTGCCGAGGCGCACCGCACACAACGTCGATCGAGTGGCGAGAGCTACATCAATCATCCGCTCGCTGTTGCCCGAATCGTTGCCGACATCGGCCTCGACGAGATCTCGATTGCCGCAGCATTGCTCCATGATGCAGTCGAAGACACCGAACTCTCGCTTGCTGATCTCGAAGCACAGTTCGGATCCGACGTTGCACAGATTGTCGATGGTGTGACCAAGCTCGATCGCATCCAGTTCGACTCGCGGGAGGCCCAGCAAGCAGCGACCATGCGCAAGATGCTGGTGGCAATGGCGAAAGATCTGCGCGTGCTCGTCATCAAGCTTGCCGACCGTTTGCACAACATGCGGACGATTGCCGCAATGCCGGCCGCAAAGCAGCATCGAATCGCACAGGAGACGCTTGACATCTACGCTCCGCTGGCGCATCGGCTTGGCATTCAGGAACTTCGCCAGCAACTTGAGGACTTGTCCTTCGCCGCCCTGCATCCAAAGCGCTACGCCGAACTTGACCATCTCGTTGCCTCTCGAACACCTGAACGAGATGTCTATGTCGCACAGGCAATCGCCGAGGTGCGCGATCGTCTGACCGAGCTCGGTATTCGAGCCGAGGTCACCGGCCGTGGCAAGCATTTGTGGAGCATCTACGAAAAGATGGTGACCAAAGGCCGCGATTTTGATGACATCTTCGACATCGTTGCCGTCCGAGTGATCGTCGGTTCGATTCGGGATTGTTATGCGGCGCTTGGCACCATTCATGGCCGCTGGCATCCAGTGGTGGGTCGCTTCAAGGACTACATCGCGATGCCAAAGTTCAACTTGTATCAAAGTCTCCACACCACGGTCATCGGGCCCGCTGGTCGCCCGGTGGAGGTGCAGATCCGCACGTCCGAGATGCATCAGCGAGCGGAGTGGGGTGTTGCAGCCCACTGGGCCTATAAGAGCGGTGATGGGCAAGGCGATATTGACTGGCTGAACCGATTGGTGGACTGGCAAGCAGAGGTCAGCGATCCCGCGCAGTTCATGGAGACGCTGAAGTCCGATCTCGAGCAGGACGAAGTCTTCGTCTTCACGCCGAAGGGTCGCGTGGTGACGCTGCCTGTCGGGTCATGCCCCGTCGATTTTGCCTATGCCGTGCACACCGAAGTTGGCCATGCATGTATCGGTGCCAAGGTGAACGGCCGACTCGTGCCCCTCGATAGCACGTTGAATAGCGGGGACACCTGCGAAATCTTTACTTCGAAGGTGGACACTGCCGGTCCAAGCCAGGATTGGCTCGGATTCACCGTGTCGACACGTGCGCGAAACAAGATCCGCCAATGGTTCTCGCGCGAGCGGCGTCTCGACATGATCGACAACGGGCGAGATGAGCTGACCGACGAGTTCCGCCGTGAAGGTCTCCCTTCCGCCAAGCTCTGGGACTCCGACGAACTCATGTCAGTGGTCGTCGACGTAGGTCTGAGTGACGTCGAGTCATTGCTCGCCGCCATTGGCGAGGGGCATCAGTCAGCGCGTGGCGTCGCCCAGCGAATTGCGCGGTTACTCGGCGGCAGCGAGGATGCGGCTGATAACCCTGATGACGTACTACGTCGGCGACTTCGTCGAGATTCAACTGCGGGAGTCCACGTCGAAGGTCTGGACGACATGCTGGTTCGTCTTGCAAGTTGCTGCACACCATTGCCCGGGGATTCGATCATTGGCTATGTCACTCGGGGCCGAGGCGTCAGCGTTCATCGATCAGACTGCGCCAATGCACTGGGTCTCGCTGGTGCCGAATCAGCTCGCCTCATCGATGTTGAGTGGGACGACGACAGTCCCACCGAGATGACTCGGGCGGGGGTCGAGGTCGTCGCACTCGATCGCACCAACCTCTTGCGAGATGTCGCCAATGCGTTGAGTGACCACCACGTCAACATCGTTGCCTGCGAGACCCTGACCGGCAACGACCGTGTGGCCAAAATGCGCTTTGAATTTGAACTTTCTAATGCAGCCCAGCTCCAAGCGGTGGTGAACCGTATCAAGGCAATCAACTCGGTATATGACGCGTACAGGACGGTTCCCGGCGGCGATCGCGGCTGACCGGTAGCCTCGCTGCGTGCCTCAATTCGCCACGAGTCCCGGCATGCGGGACATTCTCCCACCAGAGTCGGCACGCTGGCGCCAATTCGTTGCAACATTCGCGTCGCTCGTCACCGATGCTGGGTATGGCCAGGTCATCCCGCCGCTGCTTGAAGACATCGGCGTGTTCAGCCGCCTTGGGGAAGCGACCGATGTCGTGACCAAAGAGATGTACGACTTCACCGATAAAGGCGGCCGCCATGTCGCCTTGCGGCCCGAGCAGACAGCGAGCGTGTGCCGTGCATTCGTCGAACACCGCCCGGCGTTGCCGTTTAAGGCCTGGTACGCGGGGTCAAACTTCCGATACGAAAAACCCCAACGAGGCCGCTACCGGCAATTCGATCAGGTGGGGGTGGAGGTCCTTGGATCTGACGACGCTCACGTCGACGTTGAGGTGATCGCCCTTGCGTGGGATTTCTTCGCGTCGCTCGGATTGCAACGTGTTGAACTCGTCATCAACTCGCTCGGCGAGCCAGCAGATCGCGCCACGTACACATCGTCGGTCGACCAGTACCTTCGAAGCCGGTTTGACGAACTCACTGCGGAATCTCGCCTCACCCTTGAACGAAACCCGTTACGTGTTCTCGACTCGAAGCGCCCGCCCGACGCAGACGTCATTGCCGGCGCACCGAATATTGCCGATTACTGGTCGCCCGAGGCACGAACGCACTTCGAACGAGTGTGTGATGGCCTTACAACACTCCACATTCCGTTCGTCATCGATTCCCGCCTGGTGCGCGGCTTGGACTACTACCGTCGCACAACGTTTGAATTCCGTGGCGGAACGCTCGACTCAGCCCAGAACGCACTTGGAGGCGGAGGGCGCTATGACGGTCTGGTTGAAGATCTCGGTGGCCCAGCGACTCCGGGTGTTGGTTTCGCGTTGGGTCTCGACCGGACGCTGCTCGCATGCGACGACGAGGGGGTCTTTGGTGCTCAGGCACACGAGCCATTTGCGTTTGTCATCGACACCACCGATGGCACTCATGCAATGGCCATCACCACCGCACTGCGCCGATTTGGCGTGCCCGCCGACCGCGCGTTCGATGGCAGGAGTATGAAATCTCAGATGAAGGTCGCCGATCGAAGCGGTGCTGCGCTGGCGATCATCATCGGCAGCGACGAGGCCGAGCGCTCTCAAGCCCTTCTACGCGACCTCAGATCAGGCGGCGAGCAGGTTGTCGTCTCGTTGAGCGATGTGGTCGCTACCGTCGCGACCCGATTCGAATCGCAGATGAACACTGGAGCGCAATGACTCAACAGTCCGTATCCCCCCAAGCGACATCGATGAGGAGCCACCTGTGTGGTCGGCTCGGCGTCGATCACATCGACAGCATCGTCACCGTCTGCGGCTGGGTTGGCAGGCGTCGCGAGCACGGTGAACATCTCGCCTTCCTCGACATACGCGACCACTCCGGCATTGTGCAGTGCGTCGTCGATGCCAGCGTCGACGTGCGGTCTGAATACGTAGTCCGCATCACGGGCTCGGTTCGCCAACGCCCTGAGGGCACCGTGAATGAAGCCCTCGCCACTGGCCAGATTGAGCTAGGAGAGTGCAAGGTCGAGGTGCTCCGGCGCGCTGACCCACCACCATTCCCAATTGATGACCGTGCTGATGCGGTCGACGAGAACGTTCGTCTCCAGTATCGGTACCTCGATCTCCGTCGGTCTCGCATGCAGCGGAACCTGCGCATCCGTGCCGGGGTCAATTCGGCGGTTCGTTCAGCAATGGAGCGTCAGGGCTTCGTCGAAGTGGAAACACCGATGCTGGTGCCATCCACCACAGAAGGTGCCCGCGAGTTTCTCGTGCCGTCACGTAAAACACCCGGATCGTTCTACGCATTGCCCCAATCACCTCAGTTGTTCAAGCAGCTGCTCATGGTCGGAGGCGTCGATCGGTACTACCAAATTGCGCGTTGTCTCCGTGATGAGGATCTTCGTGCAGACCGTCAGTACGAGTTCATGCAACTCGACATGGAGATGAGCTTCGTCACCCAAGACGATGTTTTAGCTGCAGTAAGTGAAGCGGTGATGGCAGCGGCCGAGTCGGTGCTCGGCGAGCGTCCGCCGGCTATCGAGCGCATGACGTGGCACGAAGCAATGGACCAATACGGCATTGACAAACCCGACCTCCGTTTTGGAATGCAGCTCGTCGAGCTCACTCCTCTGTTTGAAGCCACGGAATTCAAGGCCTTTGCCGGTGCTCATTCGATCAAGGGAATTCGTATCGAAGGCAAGGCTGAGGAGTTCGGGCGTAATCAACTCGATCGCTTGACCGATCGAGCGAAATCGCTCGGGGCAAAGGGCCTCGTGTGGCTCAAGGTCACCAGCGACGGTATTGAGTCTCCGGTCGCAAAGTTCCTC
>JAPOJQ010000022.1 GCA_029978335.1 Actinomycetota bacterium | reverse complement strand
GGCTTTCGATCAGTTCACGGGTTTCGATGGCAACTGCGGCGGAGCCGGCAATTTCATCCACGAAAACAATCAGGTCATCACTGAGGTGCCCTTCGGCAATGGCTCCATCGACGCCCACATGGACACTTCGTCAGGGCGCCTCGAACTCGAACTCGGCCACGTTGAAGATCCTGATGCCGTTGTCACCCTTGACTACCCAACCGCCCGCGCACTGATCGTGGAGCGCGATCCCGCAGCCGTGATGCAGGCGTTCATGGCCGGACGCATCAGCGTTGAAGGCGACATCATGAAAGTGATGGCACTCCAGGCATCAATGCCAGCCGACGATGCCGGGCTTGACGTTGCCGAGGAGTTGTTGGCGATTACCGATCTCGGCTAGCGCCAACGTCACTCGCAATCGATCATCGACCGGAGCGCCGCATCAAGGGATGCAACCGTCCACGGTCCAGCCGATTCGACGATCTCACCGGTGGCCCACGGGTGCATGCGCTGCACCATGCCACCCATGATCGAGAAGGTTTCACCGTTAACTCGACAGTCGGGCGAGGCAAGCAAGACAACGAGCGGAGCCGCGTTGGCCGGATCCCATTGATCGAAGTGCCCAGGAGTCGGCTCCATGATTTCGGGGAGCCCGGGGGCAGCAAGCGTGAGGCGAGTTCGAGCACCCGGCACGATGCAATTTGAGATCACGCCATAGCGAGCGAGTTCTTGAGCGGCGATCTGGCTCAGCGACGCAATTCCCGACTTCGCTGCGCCGTAGTTCGCCTGACCAGGATTGGCAAACAATCCAGACGTCGACGCGGTACTGATCAGTGAACGTGGCCGTTCGATCCCAGCCTTATGGGCATTGCGCCAATGGATCGCTGCCCAATGCGTGACCGCGAAATGGCCCTTGAGGTGGACGCGAATCACGCTGTCCCAGTCATCTTCGGTCATGGTGACAATGGCTCGGTCACGCAAGAACCCTGCATTGTTCACCACCACGTCAAGGTCGCCGAACGCCTCGATCGCCGTCGCCACCGCACGCTCGGCCCCGGCCCAATCGGAGATGTCAGATGTGTCAGCGACCGCTGAACCGCCAGCCTCCACGATCTCGGCCACCACCGTCGCAGCGACACCCACGGCATCGTCGGAGTGGTGTCCATCACCGGTCACCCCGATGTCATTCACCACGACATGCGCGCCCTCGGCGGCGAGGGCGAGGGCGTGAGCACGACCGAGTCCACGACCGGCACCGGTAACCAGTGCAACGCGGCCCTCGAGCAATGCCATTGGGCAACCGTAGTGATCAGACAGCGACGACGTCGACTCTGGTGCCACGCGGGAAGGTTGCCCCGACGTCAGGTGCTTGCCCATCGATGGTCACCGATTCAACGGCCCCGTCGGCAGCCCCGAGCGCCAGTTCGACCGTGAACCCGGCGTCGATGAGCAGTCGCTGTGCATCGACAAACGACACATCTCGTGGCAACGAGGGGAAGGTCACAACATCAGGACCGAGCGACACGGTGACGGTGACCGAGCCACCTCGTTCAAGCATCGATCCAGGGAGCGGATCCTGGGAGAGGATCTGCCCGGCGGGGATGACGTCGTCGTAGATGCCCTCGCCCTCAACAATCCGGAGACCATCGCCGACGAGTCGGGCGCGGGCGATACCAACGATTTCACCAACCAAATCAGGCACGGTGCGTGGAGCGGGACCCGACGACACGACAAGGATCACCGTCGAACCCGGTTCGGCTGCGTCACCGGCAACGAGTGTGGTGTCGTCGGGCAACGACCACGAGATCACTTCGCCATTGGGGATGACTTCGTTTGCCATGGTTTCGACGAACGGCACAAAACCTGACGATTGCAGCAATGCCAGTGCCTCATCTTGGGTTCGGCCGGTGGTCTCGGGAAGTTCGCGCAGCAGTGGTCCATCGCTCACCACAATGGTGAGAAACTCGCCTTCGGCGAGCACCGTCCCCGCCACAGGTGCCGTTCGAATCACGTTGCCCGCAATGGGTTCGAGATCGCTCCGTTCGCGTTCAATCGTCACTTCCCACTGAAAGGGAGTGATGGCATTCATCGCTTCTGCCTCAACACGCCCCGCCAGCACGGGCACGTCATGGGTCGGGGTCACCAACAGCCAACGAGCACATACGACGGCAAGCACCACCACCACTCCGGCGACCACTGGCGCCACCCATCGAGGGCGACGCGTCGCTCGGGCCGTGGGAACCGCTGACACTTCGGGGGGCGCAACGGTCGACTGAGCAACGGGGGCCTGCGCTGCCACTTGGCTGGGTGGAGACGGAGTCGGCGCCGAGGGAACCGCTGGTTCCCTTGGCGTCGGCGGCGCTGCGGACACGGCTGCGTCAACTGGCAACACGGTGACGTCGTCATCGTCTCGTGGTGGCGTCGCTGGTGACGGCGTGTGCACCAACGGGAGCGGATCAGGACGCGGAAGGCGCTTCGCTGCACCGACGAGCTCAAGACCAAACTCCACTGCGGAGGCGCGATCTGCAACATCTGGGCGGGCCGCGTGTTCCAACACCGTCGCCAACGGTCCAAGTTCAGCGGTCACGGGTAGCAAGCGATCGACCCGCGCCGCCAGTGTCGCATTTGCCGAATCCGTTCGGAACGGGGTGCTACCGGTCAACGCTTCAACGAGTACCAAACTCAGGGCATAGACGTCCGATGCTGAGGTCGGCAGCGACCCCCCAGCTTGCTCCGGAGATGCATACGCCGCCACGTGGTTGTCGAGCCCACTGGGCTCCGCCCACGACATCGCATTCAACACTCCAGCAAGTCCAAGGTCGCCCAACCGAGCATGGCCATCGGCACCGAACAGAATTTTTGCTGGTGTCAGTTCTGCATGCACGAGGCCACGCCGGTGAACCTCGGCTAGTGCATGACACAGGTCGAGTCCGATCTGCAGCGATTGCGAGTGGCTGAGCATTCGTCCACGATCGAAGAGATCACGGAGGCTGCCGCCATCGAGTCGTTCGGTCACAGTGAATGCACACCGTCGGTGCGCAAACGAACCGGCGGCTCCACCAAAGGTGTCGAGACCCCAATCGAATAGCGCCACCAACTGCGGATGTGTGACCGCAGCCGAACCCTCCATGGCCACCGAGAACGACTCGCTGAACCCGGGCCGTGCCGTGAGTTCGGGTCGGACCAGCTTTACCGTGACGTATCGGCGGGCCTCAAGATCCCATGCATCGGTCACGACCGTATTCGCACCTGCTGATACGAGTGACGTCAGGCGGTAACGCCCTGCGACATCGGATCCGATGAGGTCCTCGGGGTGGAGGTTGAGATCTTCCACGGCGAAATGACGCTATCGGTTCCTCGGCTGCGGTTGGGGTCGTGGTCATCTCGGTGGCACGATGTCGTTGTGGAGCAGACCGAACGTCCCGCCCGACGACGTCGCCGACCCGATCGGCAACTGCTCATCGTGAGCGGCATCGTTGCCATCGGGTTGATGTTCGTTGCTCGTGGCGTGCTCGTCGGCGTCACCGGCGACGCCAGAGTTCCTCTGCCGTCCACCATTGAGTCCGTTTCGCCGGTGCCCGATGCCGAGCAGGCGCTCGCCCAAAGCGACGTCGTGGTCGATCTTCCAACGGGCTACACGGGCGTGCTCATCATCGACGGCATTGAGATCGAGACCGTTGACCTCTCCGAATTGCAATCACAGCCGGTGGAGCCGGGGGCACAGGTGTCGATTCCTCCGGTCACGGTGTTCGAGCCGGGCAACCACACCCTCACCTATTCACCGAGCGCCAATGGTCCAGTTGACCGCTTCGACTCTGGTCTTCATCGGATTGAGGTCGTGTACTGGCTCATCAAGGACGGGCCGTCACGAACACGTTCGTTTACGTGGCAGTTCAACGTGATCTAAACACCGGCTCCTGACGCGTTGTTGGGCACCTCGCCCGACTCGAGGAACTCGCTGAATCGATCAGCGGCGACGATCGGGACGCCGAGTTGTTCGGCTTTCGTCAGTTTGCTCGCGCCGGCGCCGTCACCGACCACGAGCGCAAAGGTCTTCTTTGAGACGCTGCCAGGTGCCGTGCCGCCACGGGCGACCACCGCCGCTGCCGCTTCATCTCGGGTCAGCCCCGGAACCGTGCCGGTGATGACGACCGCTCGCCCATCAAGCGTCGCCGGTAGAGAACTGTCGATTGCTGGGCCGTCCATCACATCGAAGGCAACGCCTGCACGCTCGAGCCGATCAACGAGATCGCGATTCGTTGGTTGCGCAAACCATTGACCAATCGACGACGCAATGACCTCACCCACGCCATCAACTGCGGCGCGCTGCTCATCAGTGGCTTCGAGCACTGCGCGAACCGAGCCAAAGGCCCTCGCCAGCGACTGCGACGCAGCCGGCCCCAAATGCCGAATACCGAATCCGGTCAGCACGCGCCATGCAGGACGTGATCGCGCGTCATCAATCGCCGCAACGAGTTTCTCGGCGCTCATTCGAGCGAAACCTTCGAGTGCCTCGACCTCGGCAATCTCAAGCCGATAGATGTCGGCCACATCAGCGACTAACCCTGCATCGGTGAGTTGCATGACCGTTCGCTCGCCAAGACCCTCGATGTCCATTGCGCCCCGTGTCGCCCAGTAGATGATGCGTTGATCGCGCTGGAACGGACACGCTGGTTCGACACATCGCGTGTCGGCTTCACCCTCTGGGCGAACAAACTCACTGGCGAGCGGACATGCGCAATGCTGTGGAAACTCCCAGGGAGTGCTGCCCGCTGGCCGCTCGGACAACACCGGACCGACGACTTCGGGGATGACATCGCCGGCTTTGCGAACAATCACCGTGTCGCCGGGGCGGACATCTTTGACCCGAACCTGGTCACGGTTGTGCAGCGTGGCCATGGCGACTGTCGAGCCGCCCACAAAGACGGGTTCGAGCACCGCATACGGCGTTGCTCGACCAGTGCGACCAACGGACACTTGGATGTCGAGCAGTGTGGTCGTGCGTTCTTCCGGGGGGAACTTGAATGCGATCGCCCATCGTGGCGCGCGTGACGTGGCACCCATCCGGCTCCGTTGATCGAGGTCGTCAATCTTGATGACCACCCCATCGATGTCGTAGTCGAGGTCGTGCCGATGCGCGATGGCCTCCTGACAGACCTCAATGACGTCGTCGATCGTTGCGCAGGTGACGATTCGCGGATTCACCGGAAAGCCGTGACCGGCCACCCGATCGAGGCTGCTTCGATGCGAAGTGAATGTTGGACCGCCGACCACCTCGCCGGTCTGATATGCCCAAAACGCCAGGCGACGCCGGGCCGTCATCGCCGGGTCTTTCTGGCGGAGCGATCCCGCTGCTGCATTTCGAGGATTCACCAATGCGCGTTCGCCCGCCGATTCCGCTGCCTCGTTGAGCGCTTCAAAGACGCTTTTCGGCATGTACACCTCGCCGCGCACCTCAAAAATTCGCGGCGCGTCAGACAGTTGCTCGGGGATGTCAGCAATGGTGCGCACATTGGCCGTGACATCTTCGCCAACTCGACCATCGCCACGGGTCGCTGCCGAGACGAGTTCACCATCGACATAACGAAGACTCATCGCAAGGCCATCGATCTTTGGCTCACAGACAAATGTGATCGACTCACCCTCCAAGGCGCGCTCCACTCGCTCACCCCACGCCCGCAACTCTTCGATGTCCATCGCGTTATCGAGGCTCATCATCGGCACGGCATGTGTCACTGGAGCGAAGGTGGCGCTTACCGCACCGCCGATCGAGGCCCCAGGCGAGTCGGCGACGGCAAGCTCAGGATGGGCCGCTTCGATACGTCGAAGCTCATTGACCATGAGGTCGAACTCGGCATCAGGAATCTCTGGGGCGTCAAGCTCGTGGTAGAGACGATTGTGCCGGCTCAACTCGGCCCGAAGCCATGCTGCACGCTCAGCGAGATCAGCACCGTCGTCAGGCGTCGAGCCGTTCAGATCCATAGGTGCAGTGTACGAAGGGGGTGCGCGACGAACCGGCTCACGCGCCAAGCACGAGTTTGGCTGCCGATGCCTGGTCAGCCACTCGTAGCGAGATGTCACGCAACGACAGACAGATCCCCTCAGCAACTGCTGGCGAATAGCTCGCAAGGCCCCGGTGTGGGCTCAACAGGCTGTTGGTCCGCAACTGGCCGGGATCACATCCACGCTTGACGAGGTCGCACCACAACGAGCTCAACGCGTGCCACGAACGCGTCGCCGTGACACCAATCGGCCCCTCAGTACTCACCGCTCCCCAGGCGATCCGACCACCGGCTTCCATGAATCGTTCAAGGTGACCTGCCACCCCAACGACAGCAGCGGTCGCCGGCAACGACAGCACCTCAGGCCCAGCCTCGATGAGCGATGGCCAGTCCGCATCAAAGCAACAGTGCAGCCCAACTGCGCCATACCGCTGGCCCACCACCATCGCCCGCGATAAGAGGTCAGCGGCTTCGTCGGGAGGCAACGGAAAGTCATTCGCCATAAGGTCGACCATGAGCGGTTCGTCGAACACCAACAGTTGCGCGGAGGCCGGCAGCGCAGCAGACAACGAGGCCCCCAACGACGCCACATGTGAGGCCACAGCGTTGGCCGCAACCCGGAATGCCACCTCGGCGGGAGCGCCAGCTCGAGCGAGCGTCAAACCCAACGTCACCGGGCCAACAAACTGCCATTTGATCGTGCGGCCATCGACGCCGAGACCGGGCGCTCGTTCAACGAAACCGCGAAAGCCGCCAAAGGAATCGGAACGAAGATCTGTCACCACCGGAGCGTCAGGATCAAGCCGAGTGACGTCGACGGCAAGCGTGCCGTACGGGCCCATTTCAACCCCGGGAACACCGACCAGTGCCTGGTTGGCGAGCGACTCGGCTCCAGAGCGGCGAGGGAGTCGCGGCACGACCGGGAGGTCGAAGTTGGCGACGGTGAATTCGACGGCTGCGTCGATACTGCGATGCGGAAGGCTGCCCACTCCCATTGTGGCGCCGGGTTGCACCGACTCAAGCACCGCTTCCATCTCGACATGGTGTCATGGACATTGAGCGATGCACGACTCGAAGCGCACCGCTCGATTGTCGCTCCGACGCGGCACAATTGACCTATGGCACCGACGGCCACCCCCCGGGCAACCACGATGCAGTGGATCGGCCTCATCGCAATCATCAGTTGGGCGCTCATCGCAGTCACTGGATGGCCGCTACTTCGTGATGGGATCACCGCTGACGGTGCTGCGGGTGCTGCAGTGCGGTGGTCCATCGCACTCATCTGGGGGGTGACGCTGTTCGCGCTCGTCATCCCTTCTGTGATGTCGCTCACCATCGCTCGCGTCATCACGCCCTTGGCAGCGACGGCTGCCGTCATCTTCTGGTGGACAACCTCTGACACGACCAACGGAGCGATCACCTCCGCAGCAGCCGCGACCGCAGCCAGCATCGTCGGCACTGGCGAATTCGGACAGAAGTCCGTTCAAGCGTCCGCCTATGGCGACGAGCAACGGTTTCCCCTGCGAGCACCGTCGGCCTTCCTGGTCGCCTCGGTGATCGCATGGCTGCTCACAGCGGTCGCAGTGATCGTCGCGATTGGAATGCTCGGTGACAACAACGTGGTGTCAACAGTTGTCGGCCTCGTCGCCGTGGCGCTCGTCGTGCTTGGTGCTCCCCGCTGGCATCGGCTGTCGCGACGTTGGCTCGTGCTCGTGCCCGCTGGCGTCGTCGTGCACGACCCACTCGTGCTCTCCGAGACCGCCATGTGGCGCCGCCATCACATCGCCGGTGCCAGCCTTGCCACTTCGGATACGTCGGCTGCCGATCTCACCGGACCCGCCAGCGGCCACCTCATCGAGGTCCGCTTGTCGGAAACCGCGACCGTTGTCCTCACCGATGGGCGCGCCAACCCGAGAGGACGCGCCATCCACCTCACCGCAGGGCTCATCGCGCCGTCGCGGCCAGGTGCCGCGATCGCTGCGATGCGACAACGCGGCATCGGTCCCTGATCTAACGGCGCGGTAGCACGAGTCCGCCACCGATCACGAAGCAATCGTCGGCGTCATACAACACCATGCTCTGCCCAGGAGCCACTCGGGACTGGCGCAAGTGCCATGTCACCTCAACGATGCCCTCGTCATCGACGGTGATATCACCAACAACTGGTTCGCCGTGGGCACTCGACTGCACGAGCACACGGCCCGTGACCGGGCCATGAACCCACGTCACTTGGCCAACCCGCTCAGCGTTGGTGAGCAATGCGTCTGCGTCGCCGACCACCACCTTTGGGGTCGACGTATGTGGGCCACGCTCAACATCGACCACGTACCGCACCGGACCGCCGCCCGGGAGTCCAAGGCCTCTGCGTTGGCCGAGGGTGACGAGTTCAACCGCCGTCACCGTGCCGAGTTCTGAACCATTGCGATCAACGACCGACGCCGGCGTGAATGGCACTCGATCCTCGAGAAACCCGCGACGACCTTGTGTGGTCGGGATGAAACACACGTCCTGGCTATCCGGTTTCGCAGCAGTACGCAGGCCGAGCCGCTGCGCCAACGCGCGAACTTCATCCTTGGTGAAGTCACCCACCGGCAGCAACACACGATGCAGCGTCGCCTCGTCGAGCATGTGCAAGACGTAACTCTGATCCTTTGGTCGATCAGCACCGCGTTCAAGTCGCGGTCGACCATCGTCGTGGTGCCCAATTCGAGCGTGGTGACCCGTTGCAACGGCATCGAAGCCGAGCTGATCAGCGCGATCCATCAATCGATCGAACTTCAGATGTCGGTTGCATTCGATGCACGGGTTCGGTGTCAGACCCACCCGGTGCGCATCGATGTACGGGTCGACGACGTGCTCTGCGAAGTCGTCGGAGAAGTTGAACACGACGTGATCGATACCAAGCTGTTGCGCCACACGTCGGGCATCGTCAACATCAGACACGCTGCAGCATCCAGTGTCGCTCTCGCCACCCCACAGCCGCAGAGTGACGCCGACGACCTCATGACCCTCATCACGCAACAACGCTGCTGCGACCGATGAGTCCACACCGCCGCTCATACCGACGAGCACCCGCATCTCAGATCGATCCCGTTCGTTGCCGAAGACGAGCAACCGACGCAGCGACCACCTTCACGGCGCGCGCAACGTCATCGCTCGTGGTCGTGTGTCCCAGCGACAGCCGAAGTGCACCTGACGCGACAGAACGATCGATGCCCATCGAAGCCAGCACGTGCGAGGGTTCCATCGCCCCGCTGGCACACGCCGACGCTGCGCTTGCGCACACACCTTCTCGATCGAGCAGAAACAGCAGAGCCTCGTTTTCGACACCAGGGAAACAGAGGTGCGCGACCCCGGGGACTGTGCGGTCGCGTGCCACGGTCTCTATCGCCCCATCGACTGCACTGAGTATTCCATCGACGAGCTCGTTCTTTAATGCAGCAATCTGCTCGACCATCGATGCCCGCTCAGCGTCGGTCTCGGCGAGGGCGACCGATGTGCCAACCACACCAGCAACATCGGTGGTGCCGGAGCGGCGGCCACGCTCTTGACCCCCTCCCCGCAACAACGGATCCGGCCGTACACCATCTCGCATCGTGAGTACGCCGACGCCTTTCGGTCCGCCGAACTTGTGAGCGCTCAGTGACATCATGTCGACGAGCGCGGTGATCTCACGCAGATCGAGCCAGCACGCCGCTTGAACGGCATCGGTGTGCAGCCATGCGCCGGGAGCCTCTCGTCGCACGACCGCAGCGATGGCGGCCATGTCGGTGATCGTCCCCACCTCATTGTTGACGGCCATGATCGAGACGAGCGTCACCTCGTGCGATGCCTCGCGAAGCGCACGCAATTGTGCACCGAGTTCGTTCGCATCGACAGCGCCATCGGTTCCGACGGGCGCAACAACCCCATTGACATGCATCACCGGATCGAGCACCGCATGGTGCTCCGCTGCCGAGCACAACGCCACACCACCTCGAGCCGCGATGGTGCCAGCGATCGCAGTGTTATCCGACTCGGTACCACATGACGTAAACACCACTTCGCCGCTCGTCAACCCAATCGTGTCAGCGATGCGATCACGGGCCTCGTCGACCGCCCTTCGGGCCGTGCGCGCTGCTGCATGAGATCCGTTGGGATTCGCGAAGCCGACCTCGAGCCACGGCAACATCGCCGCGATCGCCGACGACCGCGGCGTCGTCGTTGCGGCATGGTCGAAGTAGACCAAATCGTGCTCCACCATGTGAAGGTTAGGCGGCAGATCAACCCGGTCGGTCTCGCTAGGTTGCACGAGATGGATGGATATCGCGCCGACACCTATGGGGCGTCGTTCGCCGACGTCTACGACGAGTGGTACGGCGACCTCGATGATCTTGGGGACCTAATCGCCATGTTGGCCGAGTTCGCCGACACGGGACCGGTCTGCGAGTTGGGTGTCGGCACCGGCCGCATCGCGATTCCCCTTGCTGCCACCGGGCTCAGCGTCGTTGGCATCGACTCGAGCACCGCAATGCTGGAACGACTGGCAGGTGCGGATCCAAGCGCCAGCGTCGAGGTCGTGCAAGGCGACATGGTTGACGACATTCCCGCTGGGCCGTTCTCACTCATCGTGATCGCGTTCAACACGCTCTTCAATCTCAACGACGCAGATCAGCAGGCTGCCTGCGTGAAGAATGCTGCCGCACGGCTCCGCCCCGGTGGGCGTCTCTTCATCGACGGCATCGTTCCCGAGTCGACGATCGCCGGCTACGGGCTGACCATCGACGACGTGACCGTGCGCGACCTCAGCGTCGACCGAGTCATTCTCTCGGTGAGCCGACATCGACCGGCAGAACAGACGGCAGAAGGACAGTTCATCGAATTCACCGAGGCCGGTGGCATTCGCCTTCGGCCGTGGAGCGTGCGCTACTCAACCCCTGAACAGATCGACGCCATGGCGGGTGCTGCCGGACTGCATCTCGAACACCGTTGGTGCGACCTTCAGCGCGGTGCGTTCACCGGTGAGGCGCGCCGCCATGTGAGCGTGTTTCGAAAGCCCGACACTTCATCATGACCATGGTGCACATCCCCGCCGAACCCTGCCTATCCTGACAGCACTGTGAGTGAACTGCGGCTCAACCAACTCACCGGCCGGTGGGTCACGATCGTTTCTGAACGCGCTCAGCGCCCGACCGACTTTGCGCCCAGGTCGCGCGCAACCGACGGCCCTGACGATCGGCCGTGTCCGTTCTGTCCCGGTAACGAAGAAGCAACGCCACCAGCACTCGAGACCATTGACGCGTCAGGCGCGTGGAAAGTGCGAGTGGTGCCCAACCTCTATCCCGCCTTCACCGGCGAGGACGGCTTCGCCGTACACCATGAGGGACCCGTGCACGTCACCGCCGACGGCACAGGACTTCACGAGGTGTTCGTGTACACCCCGGATCACTCGTCTGGGCTCGACGCGCTTGATGATGACGGCGCCGAGCAGTTCATGGCGGCGTTGAAGCGTCGCTTCGTTGAACATGCACGACTACCGCACATTCGCTACACCCAAGCGATCGTGAATCACGGCCACGAGGCCGGCGCATCGCTCGCTCACCCGCATGGTCAATTGATGGGTCTGCCCTTTGTTCCCGGCGAAGTGCTCGACGAGGAACGGGCATTTGCGCGGTTCGCAGGCGGCTGCGTGCTGTGCACCACGCTCGAAGCCGAGCGCGCCACCGGCGAGCGAGTGGTCTTCGAGAACGATGAAGTAATGGTGCTGTGTCCCTACTGGAGCGGCACACCATTCGAGTTGTTGGTGATTCCAACCCGGCACATGCAGCACCTGCAAGACACCAACGACGATGTCTTGGCAACGATCGGACGCGGTCTGCGTGATGCGATGTCGGTGCTGAGCCACACCCTCGGCGATCTCGCCTACAACGTCGGCTTCCACTCATCGCCGCACGAACACACCGGTGAATTTCACTGGCACATTCACATCTGGCCCAACCTCGTGACACAAGCGGGCTTTGAGCGCGGGACGGGCGTCTTGATCAACGTGGTCCCACCAGAGCAAGCGGCAGCAACGCTACGTACCGCCGTCGCCGATCATCTCGGCATCGGCGTCTGATCGCTCAACCGAGCACACCCAACGCTCGTGCCGCTGCCGTCACCGCGGCAGCGAGCGTGATCACCACGACAAACGGCGCCTTGCGCCATGCCGCCACCGCAGCGACCCCCACACCCACCACACGAGCGTCGATGACGAGCGCGCCGGCCGACGACAACGTGTCGTTGATGACGAGCGCGGAGATCAACGCCGCAGGCACGAGACCGAGACAGCGGTCGACCACGGCCGGCAAGGTTCGTCCGCCAACGATGACCAACCCCGCCACTTTGAACGCATAGGCGATCGCCGACAGCGTCAGCACCAGCGTCCATGTCATGGCTCACGCACCCCCACCAGCACGCCAACTGACGCGCACAGAATCGGCAGGCCAACCGGCATGAAAGGGATCGTGATCAAGCAGGCCAGAGCACCGATCAGACCCGCCCAACGCCCTGAGCGGTGCCGCAAATGGGGCGCAACCATCGCCACAAACCCCGCGGGAAACGCAGCGTCAAGTCCAACCGCTGCGGGATCGACGGCGGTACCGATCACGGCGCCGAGCAGGGTGCCCAGATTCCAGAACACGTAGACCGAGAGGCCAGTGATCCAGAAGGCACGTTGAATCGATGCGCTCTCGCTTCGCGCTGTGGCCATCGCCGTCGACTCATCGATGGTCAACTGCGCAGCGATCAGACGCGTGGGCAACGCTCCGGTCAGTCGTCTCGACATCGCCAACCCGTACACGGCGTTGCGCGCTGCCAACAGCGATGCGCCGGCGAGTGCCGACAACATGCCCCCACCGGATGCGATCACGCTGACCGCCGAGAACTGTGACGCACCGGTGAATACCAGCAGCGACATCACACATGTCATCGCAATCGATGCACCCGCTGCCACTGATCCGACGCCAAATGCGATGCCAAACACCCCAACTGCTGCTCCGAGCACCACACAGTCAGATGTCAGCGACCGATCGTGGTCGCGTGTCGCGGTGGTGGTCATGGAGCGCCTGCGGACAGCCACACCATGGCGAGCGGAGGGAGATCGAACACCGCACAAGCTGAGCGGCCTTGCCATTGCTCGTCTCGCGCCATCATCGTCACCGATTCGCCACGATGCCCACTTCCCCAATATGTCTCGCGATCGGTGTCGAGCACCACCGACCACTCACCGCCCCACGGAACACCAACCCGGTACCCGGGACGGGGCACCGGCGTCCAGTTGGCAACGCACACCAGCGCAGACCGCCCGTCATCTGCCCATCGAATGAAGGCATAGATCGAATGCTCTGCATCGTCAACGTCAAGCCATTCAAACGCCGTTGGATCGGTGTCTCGCTGCCATAACGCTGGCGAATGTTCCACGCTGTTGTTGAGGTCGGTCACCAGCCGACGCATTGCGGCGTGTGGAGCATGATCACCGATCGACCAATCGACTCCGGCCGCTTCACTCCATTCGGACCATGGCGCGAGTTCGCTGCCCATGAAGAGCAAGGGTGGCCCGGGAAGCGCCCACTGCCAGGCGAGGAGCAACCGCATCGTGGCGAACTTCTGCCAGTCGTCCCCCGACATTCGAGCGAGGAGGCTGCCTTTGCCATGCACCACCTCGTCATGGCTGAGGGGCAGGACGTAACGCTCGCTGAAGGCGTACAGCAGTGTGAAGGGCAACTCGCCGTGATGGTGGCGACGGTGCACCGGCTCTCGGTGCGCGTACGACAATGTGTCGTGCATCCAACCCATGTTCCACTTGTGGCTAAAGCCGAGGCCGCCGTCAGCAGTGGGCGCCGTCACTCCCGGCCACGCCGTTGATTCCTCAGCGATCATCACCACGCCCGGATGTGCTCGCGCAACCTCAGCGTTCACCTCTTGTAAAAACCGGACATTCTCAAGGTTCTCGTTGCCGCCAAATTCATTGGGGATCCACTCCCCTGCCGAGCGTGAATAGTCGCGATACAGCATCGACGCCACCGCGTCGACCCGAAGGCCATCGAGATGGAACGACTCGATCCAATACAACGCATTGGCAACGAGGAACTGCCGCACCTCGGTTCGGCCGGTGTTGAACACAAAGGTGCCCCAATCGGGATGCTCACCAAGACGGGGGTCCTCGTGCTCGTACAGGGCCGATCCATCGAACCGGCCAAGCGACCACGAATCCTTGGCGAAGTGGGCCGGAACCCAGTCGACGATGACACCGATACCGCGCTGATGCAGCGCATCAACGAGTCGCCGCAAGCCATCGGGTTCGCCAAACCGTGCCGTCGGCGCGTAGAAGCCAGTGACCTGGTAGCCCCAAGAACCGCCAAACGGATGCTCAGCGAGCGGCAAGAACTCGACATGGGTGAAACCGAGATCCTGAACGTGGTCGGCGAGCGCTGTTGCGAGGTCATCCCAGGTGGTCAGATCGCGGCGCCAAGACCCCAGATGCACCTCGTAGATGCGCATCGAGGCCGAACCGTCAAGATACCGATGCCGCTGCAGCATCCATTCGTCATCGCTCCAGGCAAACGGTGCATCATCGTCAGGGACGACCGATGCGTCACCCGGGGGGCACTCAGTCCGACGCGCCATCGGATCCGCTTTCATGACATCACGCCCATGCGATCCGGTAACGACGAACTTGTAGTGCTGACCAGGTGTGGCCTCAGCGACCACGATCGACCAGATACCCGACGACGCCACCGGTGTCATCGACGTCGGCTGCCACGCATTGAAGTCGCCAATAATCGCTACCGCTCGAGCCGCAGGTGCCCACACCGCGAACCGAATACCGGTCGCCGCGCGCTGGGGACCGAGCAACTCCCATAGGCGACGGTGGGTTCCCTCATTGAAGAGGTGGAGATCAACGTCACCCGGAGTATCGGGCACGAGACGGGCTCGGGTCACTCGATAAGACTATGGTGCGCGGCCGTGCGGGTGCTCATGCTCAGTTGGGAACTGCCACCATCTACGACCGGCGGAATGGCCTCACATGTCGACGG
Organism: Actinomycetota bacterium; assembly: GCA_029978335.1. GTDB lineage: Bacteria > Actinomycetota > Acidimicrobiia > Acidimicrobiales > Ilumatobacteraceae > Casp-actino5. The sequence goes on along the minus strand of JAPOJQ010000022.1, from coordinate 12,670 downwards.
GCTTGCGCACGGTCTCGTCGACATGGGCCACGACGTCGTCATCATCACCCGTCGAACACCGGGCACCGAACGCGACGCCGACGTTGCCGGCGTCAGGGTGCTGCGCGCCGACGTCGATCTTCCGTGGCTACCCGAACGAGTCATCGCCCGTGTCGCATCGGCAAACCATGCCTTCGTGATCGCTGCCGAAGCACTTGGCTCATGGCGACCAGACGTCGTCCACGCCCATGACTGGCAGGTCGCATGGACTGCGCAGGTGCTCGCTGCACGACACGGCGCCCCAGTGGTCACCACCTTTCACGGAACCGAACGAAGTCGACACGGCGGTCACGTACCGCCCGGCGTACCCACTGATGTGAACGGTGTTGAGTGGTGGTTGGCGTCGAATTCGCGTCGTGTGATCACCATCACCCGCCTCCTGGCCCGACAGGTCACCACCGACTTCGAACTCGACCCGACCGCGGTACGGAGCATTCCAGGTGGCATCGACCCGTCGTGGTGGGCCGCTCCCGATCCCGACATCGACGAGACACCGGCATCGAATCTCGTGTTCTCGTGGGGCCGGGTCCAATATGAGAAGGGTTTCCAAGTGCTGGCCGCAGCGATGAGCGACGTTCGCTCACAGCTGCCGCACGCCCGTTGTGAAATCGCCGGTCGCGGGTCATACCTCGCAGATCTCCAGTCGCGTATCGACGTCATCGGCGTCAGCGATGTGGTCGATCTCGTCGGTTACCTCTCCGACAATGCCTTGCGCGCCTCGATCCATCGCGCCGCATGCGTGGTGTTGCCATCGCTCTACGAGCCCTTTGGTGTGATCGGCCTTGAAGCTCTTGCTGGCGGAGCGGCGCTCGTCGTTGCCGACACGGGTGGCCTCGCCGAACTGGTTGCCGGAACCGGTGCAGCGCTCACCTTCGAGCCCGGCAACGCCGATCAACTCGCCAGCCGCATCTGTGAGGTTCTCGACAATCCTGAAGGTGCTGCAACGATGCGCGAGCGTGCCCGTGCGCTCGTCGAATCGACCTACTCCTGGGCGGCGATCGCACGTCGAACGCAGGAGTGGTACATCGATGCCATCGGCACCTGACACTCCCCATTCGTCAACGAGGCAGCGATCTGGGCCATGCTGTGTCGATGGACACGAATGTGATCGAGCTCGAACGCCGCGACGACGGAATTGCCGTCATCACACTGACGAACGGCAAAGTCAATGCGCTCTCAGGCGCGGTCCTTGACGGACTGCACGCCATCGCAACCGAATTGCGCGCCGATCTACCCAAGGTGATCATCGTGACCGGTGGCGAACGGATCTTCGCCGCCGGTGCAGACATCTCCGAATTTGGTGGCCCGGACGAAGCTGCGGTCATCACGCGACGTTTCCACGACGCGCTCGGTGCCCTTGCCGCACTACCACGGCTCGTCATCGCTGAGGTGGCCGGCTATGCGCTTGGCGGCGGCTGCGAATTAGCGATGGCATGTGACTATCGCATCGCCTCGACCAAGGCGGTGTTCGGTCAGCCTGAAATTCTGCTCGGCATCATCCCCGGAGGCGGCGGCACGCAACGACTCGCTCGTCTTGTCGGCCCGAGCCGTGCGAAAGAGCTGTGCATCACCGGACGCCAGGTTCGCGCCGACGAGGCATTGCGAATCGGACTCGCCGACGAGGTCGTCGAACCCGATGCCTTGCGGCCACGTGTGCTCGAGTTGGCCGAGAGCGTCGCCGCTGGTGCAACCGTCGCACAAGCGCTCACCAAAGCAGCGATCGATCGTGGCCTTGACGGCGACCTCGATACCGGTCTTGGCGTCGAGCGGGAACTCTTCACCGAAGTGTTTCGGTCGTCTGATAGCCAAGTCGGTGTCGCCAGCTTCCTTGAACACGGACCCGGCAAGGCGAACTTCACCGGCAGCTAACGCTTCCGGGTGCGAGAACGCATGGTCCCCACTCGGGCCATGCACGACTTCTTTCTTCATCTCCGCAATCACGATGGCGTCGCTCATTCTTCGATCGCACGTGAGCACGGCATCACCTGGCACAAGGAACGGCGACTTGTTGAACTCGGTGTGCTCGACCGCCCGGCGCACCGCTTGCTCCGTTCGACCGCACATCCTGAAACGTGGCGACAGCGATGTCGAATCGCCACGATGTCGGCTGGCAACGGCGTGATCTCCCATGGTGCAGCCGCCCGGTTACACCGCCTCGACGGTTTTGCCGCTCATCCTCTTGTCGACATCTTGTGCCGCAAAGGTTCGTGGCCCGGGCATCCCGGTGTGGTCATCACGCACTTCACCCGAGGACTCACCGATGACGACATCGTCACCATCGACGACATTCCCACGCTCAGCGTCCCGGCGACGTTGGCCTTGCTGCGGCCGCACAGCTGCGAGACCGCAACGATGAAGGCCATCGTGTCGGCGGTTGCTCGAGGATGGAGCGTGACCGACCTGCGGGCTACGGCGGTCAGGTGGCGCTCACGAGGGCGACCGGGCCCATCGTTCTGTCTCGACGTGCTCGATCGGATCGATCGGCTTGGGCCTCAGGCCTCGACTGGCGCCAGCATCTCATCTGCTGCTGACCACGGATCACGACGTAACGCGACGACATCGCTGGTGACATCGTCCCATCGTTCGCCGGTGCAGATCTGACGGGCCCGCTCCCGCAACCGTTCTGCCACGATCTCACGGAGTTCTTCCGACGCGCGGAAGTTCCGGCGCTCCGTCAACAGACCCGTCGATGTGGCGTATTCGCGATGGGCCAACACCGCATCCCAGAGCGCTGCGACGCCTTCGGAGGTGTTTGCAACCGTGGGCACGATCGGTGGGCGCCATGCGTCGTGCGGAAGGTCAGAAAGGTCGAGCATCTGCTCGAGGTCGCGCCGGGTCTCCTCAACGCCTTTACGATCGGCCTTATTGATGACGAACACATCGGCGATCTCCATGAGACCGGCCTTGTTCGCCTGAACGCTGTCACCCCAACCGGGATTGACCACCACCACCGTCGTATCGGCCTTGCCCGCCACTTCAACTTCAACCTGCCCAACACCGACGGTTTCGACGAGAATCCAGTGCCGACCAAGGGCATCAAGGAGCCGAACGGCTTCGGGTGTGGCGAGCGATAGTCCACCGAGATGCCCGCGTGTCGCCATCGATCGGATGAACACGCCGGGATCGGTCGCATGGTCCTGCATGCGCACGCGGTCGCCAAGGATTGCCCCGCCGGTGAAGGGCGACGACGGGTCGATCGCCAACACCGCTACTTCGAGTTCAAGTGAACGAAGATGGCCAATCAGCGCGCTGGTCAGAGTGCTCTTGCCCGCTCCTGGGGCACCCGTGAGGCCCACCGTGTAGCCATCGCCGCTCAGCGGGAACGCCAAGCGACCAACAGCGCGTCCGGGTTCACCGCCGCGTTCGATCAATGACAGCAATCGGGCGGTCGCCGCACGATCACCTTGCCGTGCCGCAGCGAACAGCGCTGCAGGATCAGCCGGTGACCGCGCCATCAGATGACGCTCTCAGCCGCACCGACATCGACGACTTCGGTAACGCCGTCAACACGGTCACGCATGATGCGTTCGATGCCGCCCTTCAGCGTTTGTGTGGACACAGGGCACGTACCGCACGCACCGACAAGTCGAACCGAGACCACACCTGTCTCGACATCAACCCCCACGAGTTCGATATCGCCGCCATCGGCCTGCAAGGCCGGGCGGATCACCTCGATGGTTGCCTTGATCTGTTCCTCCATGACCCTCCCATTCAACCATCTCGCTCCGCCTGCGAGACGATCCCTGCCCCCGACCCGTACCCTGAGAGTCGTGACCGTCGTGGCAGCAGTCTCCATCCTCGCTCATCAGGGTGGCTGGGATGAACTGCTCCTGATCGCCGGTCCGATCATCGTCGTTGTTGGATTGCTGGCCCTCGTCAAGCGTCGGGTTGAGGCCGCGGCTCAACAGGCCGCAGTTGGTGACCCCGCCACCGACAGCACGAGCGAAGCCGGCCTTGAGAACGGCTGAAGGTCAGCCGTACCGGGTGATATCAGCCCCGACGGACTGCAGTCGGCCAACGAGGTCGTCGTAGCCACGATCGATGTGCTGCACACCGGAAATCGTGGTCACGCCATCAGCTGCAAGTCCTGCCACCACCATCGCCGCTCCTGCCCGGATGTCGTGGGCGCGCACCGACGTGCCTCGTAGGCGCTCAACTCCGCGAACGAGGGCATGGTGACCGTCAAGTCGCACATCAGCCCCAAGCCGAACGAGTTCATCGACGTACCGGAATCGCCCTGGGTACAGATTTTCGGTCACGATCGCCGAGCCCTCTGCGACCGCCAGCATCGTGATCACGAGCGGCTTGTAGTCGGTGGCAATGCCCGGATACGGCAGGGTTTGCACGTCGATGGCCCGGATGGGACCCGACGAGGTCACGATCAATCCGTGCGACCCGTCATCGGTGACCGGATCGATCTTGAGTCCCATCTCGGTGACGCGGCGAAGAAACATCTCCATGTCACCCGCACGCGCATCAACCATGTGCAGTTGACCGCCGCTCACTGCAACAGCAGCGATGTAGGTCGCCGCCTGAATCCGGTCGGGAACCACACGATGGCACACCGGGCCGAGTGGGCGCCCTCCGGTGCCGTCAATCACGAGACGTGCCGAGCCAATGCCCTCGATGGCCGCTCCCATGCCCACCAAGAAGCGACAGAGGTCGACCACTTCGGGCTCGCGCGCCGCTCCCTCGAGGACGGTAATTCCGTGCGCCAGCACTGCGGCGGTCACGATGTTCTCTGTCGCTCCGACGCTCGGAAAGTCGAACACGATGTCAGCGCCACGGAGGTGTTCTGCCGAAGCTTCGACACATGCTGCGTCAAATCGGAAGCGTGCCCCCATCGCCTCGAGCCCCGCCACGTGCATATCGATCGGTCTCGAACCGAAGTCATCCCCGCCAGGGAGCGCGAGTCGTACTCGGCCATAACGAGTGAGGAGTGGTCCGAGAAGGTTGACCGACGCTCGCATGCGTTCAACGAGGTCAGCCGGTGGTTCAACGGTGGAAGCCTCTCCCGCCGTGATCTGCACGCGGCCCGGATTGACAACATCGACCGACAGGCCAAGCGATCGCAACAGGTCGGCCATGATCGCGACGTCGACGATTGCGGGCGCGTTATCGATCGTGACCACACCATCGGCGAGCACCGACGCAGCCATCAGCTTCAGCACCGAGTTCTTCGCGCCGGGCACCTCGATGCGACCGTTGAGCGGCGTCCCCGAGCGGACCTCAACGTAGGGACCGTCGGACGCGACAGACGACCCGGGGCTGCTCGACATATCGCAAGTATGCTCCGGGTGTGCCGGTGAGCGCGAGCACCCGAACGTTGGTGCGGAACTGGCCCCTCATCCCGGATCCGGCTGACGATCTGCTTCTGCCGAGGAACGACCTCGTCCAAGAGCAGCCTGAGGGAGATGTGGACGAACACAGCGCCACCTTCGTGCAGGCGGCTGGACCGTTCACCGAGTGGACACGGCGTGTGCAACGCCACCACGACCACTGGGAGGAACGCACGGACTATCGCCTCGATATCCCGTGGTTCGGCTGGCTCTTTGCGCTCCCCGTTCGACTGTTCGTCGCTCGACGCGGCCATGCACCTGGTCACGGTCATGCCGCTCCAGGGAACCCGTGGTGGGCACCGCGTGACCGTCTCAATGCACGAGCAGTTGCTGTGCTCGGGCTGCTGGCAGCCGCTGCGATGTCATCGGCGTTCATCAACACGTTGTTCACTCAAACCGCCACCTTTGCCGCAACTGACTTTGGTGTTGGCGACACTGCGATCGGCGTCGCTGGGGCCGTCGTTCGCGCCGGAATTCTGATCACCATTCCACTCGCCGTGCTCGCCGACCGGATCGGTCGACGACGGGTCGTGGTCATCGCTGCGTGGTCCGCCCCGATCGTGACCGCGCTCGGGGCAATCGCCCCTAATTTCTGGAGCCTGGTCGCTACCCAAGCAATCGGCCGTCCGCTTGGACTGGCGCTCGACTTCTTGATTGCCGTGATCGCCGCAGAGGAGATGCCGAGGAATACCCGTGCCTATGCCATCAGCATTCTCGCCATGGCGAGTGGTCTCGGTGCCGGGATTGCAGTCGCTGCGTTGCCCCTTACCGACCTCGGGCCGTCCAGTTGGCGACTCGTCTACGTCATCACCCTCATCTGGTTGGTGGTGGCGGTCGATATCACTCGACGCCTGCCCGAAACGCGCCGTTTCATCACTCCACACCGCGAGCACGTACCCATCGACCGTCGCCGCTTTGCGATCCTTGCAGGCATCGCCGTCGGCGTGAATCTCTTCGTCGCACCGGCCAGTTTCTTCCAAAATCGCTACCTCGATGAGGTGCGGGGTCTGTCGGGCAGCGGCATCGCCGTATTCACCCTCACCACCGCCACACCAGCTGCTCTCGGGCTCGTCCTCGGCGGCCAACTCGCCGATCGTCGCGGGCGACGCAGGGTGATTGCCGTTGCGCTGCCGGTCGCTGCTTCGCTCATCACCGTGTCATTCGCGGTTGGTGGGCCCCCAATGTGGTTTTCCGCCTTTGCCGGAGGGCTTGCCGGCGGAGTGGCATATCCGGCGATCGCCGTGTACCGGTCTGAACTCTTTCCCACCGGCAACCGGGGTCGCGCGGCGGGACTGCTGACCGTCGCTGCACTTCTGGGCGGGGTGATCGGGCTTCTCGCGACTGGCGCCTTGCTCGATGGTGGGTGGTCACACGGAGCGGTCATGGCCCTGCTCGCTTCCGGGCAGATCGTGGCGGTCGCGTTGGTGCTCGGGGGTCTCCCTGAGACCGCGCATCGGGAGCTTGAAGAGATCAGTTGACGCTGACGAGGTCGGTCAAGATACGACGAGCCTCGGCGAGTTCGCTGATCGCAACGCTGGCGCTCGAGTCATCGCCGCCGTGATCGGGATGTACCGATCGCATGCGCTCTCGATACCGCTTGGTCACCTCTCGCTTGGATGGTGACGCAACGCCAGTTGGGAACCCCAGCACCCCGAGCGCCCATCCACGAGGGTCGGCAAGCGCAGTGATTTCGGCACTGCGCGCTCCTGCCAAGTGCGCGACCAAGGCTGGACCGATTGGGCCACGCCAGCGCACGGCGCGACGCATCACTGGGGCGACCACTCGCCGATGTGCAATATCGAGTCGTTCAAGGGCGTACGCCGCTGCCAGCACTTGGGCCAGGTCGGTGCCGTTGGAATCAAAATCGAACTTGATCTCGTCGTCTTCGCTCCAGAGGCGATGTCGACTCACCGCAAGTCCGTGCCGGTCCACTTGGTAGCGATGACGCAGACACGGCTGGACCACTCGCCGCCCGTGTTCAACATGATCGATGAGGCGTGTCACGTCGTTGATGTCATCGCTGGTGAGCGTTCGCGCGTGCTGGGCGACGACGGCACCAAGCAGCACGCCACCGAGGCCGGGCGGTGGGTCGACAGGGAGCACGAGGTGGCCAAGGGCCAGTCGACGTGTTGGCTGAGCTGGGCGCGAATGGTGCACCTCAAGTTCTGCCAACAACATGGGCCGAATCGTACCGACGCGACGAACGCCGGTCGCTCTGTGCTCAGGGTCCGGTGATCACACCCACGGGCGGCATAGGTCGCGTAGACCACGAGCAGCTGTACTCACTGCCTCAGGCTCAAACGGATCGGCACGGAATGCCCCGACGAGTTCGGTGGTCTGCGCCACAATCGATGACCACGTCCGAATTGCAATGCCATACGGTGGGGCGTCGGCCGACAGCGAGTCAGCGAGGCCGAAGAGCCGCATGCGTGGCTCTGCATCATCGACAGAGCGCACGAGTCGATCACCAATCGCGAAGAGGTCGGCAAGGACGCCATCGGGCGCCAAGGCATCGGTCGATGCGACGTCGCCTGCCTCAATGGCATCGAGTAGGTCGTCGACCTCACCTTCGGCATCGCTGGCAACAAACAGCGCATCACCATCCCATCGATGCGGTATTTCGGCATCAGCGAGCGCTTCGCGCAAGGTGGCAAGTTCGGCGTCCGACCAATCCTCAAGTTGAAATTCAGTGGCGGGTTCATCCGCGTCGAGGGCGACGGCGAATGGGCCGAGTTCGTCCTCAAGTCGCTCGAAGACGGCATCAGCAGCTGCTTCAGCGTCCTCTGGTACGAGCAACTCATCCCCGTGCCACACATGCGGAATCGCATCGTTGGCGAGTGACTCGGCGAGCGCTGCCCGTTGGTCGACATCCCACGACCGCAGGTCGTAGTGGACGGTGACGGTCTCGGGATCGTCGGGATTGAAGTCGTCGGTCACGGGCTGAGACTACTGCGGGCATCGCGTCGGCCGGCCCGCACCCGATCGAGGAACTCTCCGACTCGCTGATATTCGGCACGTCGATGTGCAGGTTGACGAAAGCCGTGTCCTTCGCCCTCAAACTGCTCAAAGGACACCGTTCCTCCGGCAGCCTCGATCGCGGCAGCGAGGTGCTGACTCTGTTCAATCGGTACCACCGGATCAGCGGTTCCGTGCATCAGCAGGACGGGCACATCGATCCGGGCAGCATGCCCAATCAACGAACGCTCAGCAAATGCGGGATCGCCCTCCGGTCCGATGAGCAATGTCGTGTAGTGCGCTTCGTAGCGATGGCTGTGCTCGGCCAATTGAGCGGCATCGGTGACTGGATAGAGCGCAATACAGCCGGCGATCAGTCCTGCCCCATCGACCGCAACGCCGAGTGCCGCCATGCCCCCTGACGACGACCCCATGACCACCGTGGTGGCTGGGATACTCCAGCGTTCGCGGTGAACGTGCTCGATCACGGATCGCACATCAGCGACGTCACCTCGGCCCCACTCGCCATGTAAGGCCAGCATGTAGTCACGCCCGTGCCCTGTGCTGCCCCGCGGGTCAGGGACGATGACGTCCCAACCCCGTGACCACCAATAAGCAATTCGCGCCAGGAACTCCACTTCCCATTGATCGGTAGGGCCACCATGGATCGCGACCAGCGAGCGACCTTGATTCGCCGCATAACGACGAAACGGCACGTGGTGGCCAGCTGCGGTGCTGGCACGATGCGCTTCAGGTTCGGGGAGATCGAGTTGCTCCCAGCCGGCGCTTGGTCCGACGGCAAGCGTGCTTCGCTGCCACGAGGCCGGGTCGCCAGCCGTTCGATACGCCACGACCTGCGTCGGCGTGCGGGCCCCACTGCGCAACGCGGTGAGCGTCTCACCGCTCCAGTGCAACTGGCCATGCACACCGCGCGCCACTTCATGCACGCGGCCCGAGACCATATCGAACACACAGAGCCGACCGAATCCCTGCTCATTGCGATGGAACGCAACGGCGGAACCGTCCGGCGACATCACCATGCTGCGCTGACCTGGACCCCAGGTGGGGCCGCCATGTTCAAAGGGTTCATCGATGAGCACTACATCATCGAGCCACACGTTGAGCCAACCATGGTCATCACGGAGACACAGCATGCGACCGTCGGGCAACGGACGTGGCTGTTGCACTTGGCCCACCCCCTCGATGCGGAACCCCTCATCTCCACTCAGCAGGCAACCCACGAGTGCCGAGTGATCCCACGCCATATACGGCACCGACCAGGCCTGCCACCACACGACCGCTTCGCCGCCTCGTCCGACAACGACGGGATCAATGCAGAAATCGTGACGCCCATCGTCAAGACGTCGCGGCCGACCCTCACCGGCCGTCGACACCGCCCAAATCGCACCTCGATCAACCGACACCACCACCTGAGCGCCATCGGGGCTACACGATGGGCCTTCGACCGGCCCGTCAAAGACGGCCAAGCGACGAGCCACACCAGCAGGAACTGGCTGCCACCACACGCCGTTATCGACGCCGACGTGCACAATGGCGCTGCCGTCGGGCGTCCAACAGATGACGCCGCCATTTCGACCACGCCCAGTGGTCGGTTCAACCGCCGTCGCAATCATCCGCTCGGCACCGCCATCAATCGGCACGATCATCAACGACGCTGGCCCACCGCTCACCCGGCTGATGAAGGCGACGGTTGAACCATCCGGGGAGAGCCGCGGTTCGGTGACGTCACGACCAGCAAGACACATTTCGATTGATGGCCCATGACCCATGCAAGCGACCGTATCGCCTGAGAGTACGGTGGACATATGCCGTCTCCCAGCGCCCAGCGTCCGGATCGCAACCTTGCCCTTGAACTCGTCCGAGTGACCGAATCAGCGGCGCTTGCTGCTGCACGATGGGTTGGTCGTGGCAACAAAGAGGGTGCTGACGCCGCAGCGGTCGACGCCATGCGTCTCAGTTTGTCGACCGTGCAGATGAGTGGAGTCGTCGTTATCGGCGAAGGCGAGAAGGACGATGCGCCGATGTTGTTCAACGGCGAGGAAGTTGGCGATGGCAGCGACCCGCCAGTTGACGTCGCGGTCGACCCAATCGATGGCACAACACTGACCGCCTACGGTCTCAACAACGCTCTCTCGGTAATTGCCGTGTCTGAGCGTGGATCGATGTTTGACCCGGGGCCGTCGTTCTACATGGAAAAGATCGCCGTCGGGCCCGACGCCGTCGGCTCTATCGACATCACGGCGAGCCCGACACAGAACCTCAAGTGGATCGCGAAGGCCAAGCAGGCCAGCGTGCGTGATCTCACGGCAGTGATTCTTGATCGTCCACGCCACGCCGCGCTCATCGACGAAGTCCGTGCCAGCGGCGCTCGTATCCGACTGATCCGAGACGGTGACGTCTACGGGGCGATCGCTTCTGCATGGCCCGATGCTGGCGTCGACGTGCTGTTCGGCGTTGGCGGCACGCCGGAAGGCGTGATCTCTGCTGCGGCGCTCAAGAGCATGGGTGGTGAGATCCAGGCCCGCCTGCTCCCCCAGTCAGATGAGGAGATGGCCGCTGTCAAGGCGGCTGGACTCGACCTCGATCGGGTGCTGACTCAAGATGACCTCGTTCAAGGCGACAACTGCTTCTTCGCGGCCACGGGCCTCACCGACGGCCAGCTGTTGCGAGGCGTTCGCTTCGACTCCCGCGGGGCGCGAACCCAGAGTTTGGTCATGCGGTCGCGATCAGGCACGGTGCGGTTCGTCGATGCCCGTCACCGGGTGCGCAAACTCCAAGAGTTCTCGGCGATCGACTACACCTGAGCGGCTCACGCCACGCAAGTAGCGGTCGCTCAGGCGGTCAGCGCGCCAGCAGCGCGCAGGCGAGCATTCGCTCGGCCGAGCGCTGAGACTGCTTCCGCGTCGTGCTCGTGGCGGAGGCGTTCTTCGGCTCGTTCCTTGGCGGCTTGGGCGCGAGCGACGTCGATCGACGACCCAATCTCGGCCGAGTCCGAGAGGATCGAGACCTTGTTGCCGCTGACCTCAACAAAACCGCCGTGCACGGCGATGTCCTCAACCGAACCGTCGGCGAGAAACACCCGCGTGTGGTTCTCGGTAAGCGCAGCCAAGAACGGGGCATGCCCGGGCTGGAACGCGATTTCACCACCACCCAAGGTTCGGGTGATCACCATCGTCCCCTCACCCGAGTACAGCACTGCCTCGGGTGAGACGACTTCGACGGTCATGGTCGCAGCCATGGGTCAGGCGTTCTCCTTGAGTGCCTTCGCCTTGGCCTGCACCTGGTCAACGTTGCCGACGTTCAAGAAGGCCTGCTCAGGAAGGTCATCAAGGTCACCGTTGATCAGTGCCTCGAAGGACTCAACGGTCTCGGCCACGGGCACGTACTCGCCCTTCAGGCCGGTGAAGACCTCAGCGACGTAGAACGGCTGTGACAAGAAGCGCTGGACCTTACGGGCCCGGTTCACGGTCAAGCGGTCCTCTTCTGAGAGTTCGTCAAGACCGAGGATCGCAATGATGTCCTGCAGTTCCTTGTAACGCTGGAGCGTCTCTTGCACACGACGGGCCACGGTGTAGTGGTGCTGACCGACGACCTCAGGGGACAGAATCGTCGAGGTCGACGCCAACGGGTCCACAGCCGGGTAGATACCGAGAGCCGCCACCTGACGAGACAGCTCCGTCGTCGCATCGAGGTGCGTGAAGGTTGTGAACGGCGCCGGGTCGGTGTAGTCGTCAGCCGGCACGTACACCGCCTGCAGCGACGTAATCGAACGGCCGCGGGTCGAGGTGATGCGTTCTTGCAACTGGCCCATCTCATCGGCCAGAGTGGGCTGGTAGCCCACAGCTGACGGCATACGGCCGAGCAGCGTCGACACCTCAGAACCCGCCTGCACGAAGCGGAAGATGTTGTCGACGAACAGCAGCACGTCCTGGTTTTGCACGTCGCGGAAGTACTCGGCCATGGTGAGGGCCGAGAGGGCGACGCGGAGCCGGACCCCCGGTGGCTCGTCCATCTGGCCGAAGACCAAGGCGGCCTTCTCGAACACGCCCGATTCCATCATTTCAAGACGGAGGTCGGTTCCCTCACGGGTGCGCTCGCCAACACCGGCGAACACCGACACACCACCGTGCTGAGAAGCAACACGGTTGATCATCTCGGTGATGAGCACGGTCTTGCCCACGCCCGCACCTCCGAAGAGGCCAATCTTGCCACCGGCGACATATGGGGTGAGAAGGTAGATGACCTTAATGCCGGTCTCGAACATGCGAGCCTGCGGCTCAAGAGCGTCGAACGATGGAGCTTCACGGTGAATCTCC
>JAPOJQ010000066.1 GCA_029978335.1 Actinomycetota bacterium | reverse complement strand
GGTGACCGGCCACCGCGGTTCGACCATTGTCGACGTGATGCGGGCCGGGCAGACCGGCGAGGCCTTCGGTAGTGAACCAGTCGTCGGCGTGGTCACCAACACCAAGGATCCCGAGAACCTCGGTCGTGTGAAGGTGATGTTCCCGACACTCGGCAAGGCTGCCGAGAGCGAATGGGCACGTGTGGCGGCTCCTGGTGGCGGCACCGAACGAGGCATCGATTTCCGACCCGAGGTTGATGACGAAGTGCTCGTTGTGTTTGACCGCGGCGACTTGCGTTCACCGTTCGTGGTCGGTGGGCTCTGGAACGCCAAGGCCAAGATGCCCGATGCTAAGGCACTTGAAGATGGCGTGACGGCCAGGCGAGTGATCAAGAGCCGCACGGGGCACACCGTCACCTTGTCCGATGGCAAGAAGGGTGCTGCTGCGGGCGACAAGAGCCGCTTTGTTGAGATCGCGCTCGCTGACAAGAAGACCAAAGCCATGATCGGCGAGGCCGGCATCGAGATCGAAGCAGCAAAAGGCAAGTCGTTCACGTTGAAGGCCGGTGATGCCTCGATCACGATGGATGACAAAGGGATGGTGACGATCAAGGCAAAGGGTTTGACCATTGACTCATCAGCCGGCGACGTACAGATCAAAGGCAAGACGGTGCAGGTCAAGGGAGCAACCGGCGTCAAGATCGATGGTGGCACCGCGTTCGAGGCCAAGGGTGCGCAGGCCAAACTGGAAGGCGCAGCAATGACCTCGATCAAGGGCGGCATGGTGAAGATCAATTGAGGTGTCAACGATGAGCGACGATTCGATCCCCTCTTTTGTCGGACGTGGTATCGCCTTCCCGATGCGTGTGGATGCCTCGGGTTCGCTTGCGCTGGTATCTGGGGTCGCCGATATCGAGAAGTCGATGCGGATCATCATTGGAACGGCACCGGGCGAGCGCCCAATGCGGCCTGAATTTGGATGCAGAATCTGGGAGTTGCTCTTCGAACCGATCAACACGAACACCTTGGGGTTGATGGAAACGGTTGTTGAAGAGGCGCTGCACCGTTGGGAGCCACGGGTCGAGATCACCGCTGTGACCGCTGACGCAGTGGATCCGTCGAATGGGGCCGTCGACATTTCGATTGCGTATGTGATCGCCTCGACCAACGAATCACGTAACCTTGTGTATCCCTTCTACACGATTCCTGGCGAAGGGGATGACGAGGACGAGTCATGACGTTGCCCACCCCAAATCTCGACGATCGCAAGTTCCAAGACCTCGTCGACGAGGCAAAGCGGATGATCCCGTCGCTTTGCCCGGAGTGGACCAACCACAACCTGTCTGATCCGGGTGTGGCGTTGATCGAGATCTTCGCCTGGATGTCCGAACAAGTGCTCTACCGCCTCAATCAGGTGCCCGAGCGCATGTATGTCGACTTCTTGAACCTCGTCGGGGTCAACCCGTTTCCAGCGTCGGCGGCGACGGCACGGATCACCTTCTGGTTGTCGGCCGTTCCCGAAGAAGCGGTGGTGGTTCCGGCGGGTACCGAGGTCACGACCGACGGCGATGAAGGTGTCGTCTTCACCACATTGAGCGACCTGCGTATTGAGCAGTCACCGCTCACGGCGGCGTTGACCGCCACACCCGAAGAAGTGTTCGGTGACGTGATGGCCGAGCTGGCCTACGACCGCGACACGGTGACGTGTTTTCCATCGGTTCCGGTCAGAGCCGGTGATGCATTCCATCTGGGATTCGACAAGTCACTCGCGGGACAGTTGATCGAGATGACGATCACCACCGCCGAGCGAGGGATCGGCGTCGACCCGGCTGATCCTCCACTGGCGTGGGAAGCGTGGACCGGTGAGTACTGGGCGCCCTGCTCCATCGTGGCCGACACCACCGGAGGCCTCAACCGTGACGGCGTTGTTCGCATGGTGCTGCCGAGTGCCCACGAACCGCTCACGCAGTCGGGTCAGCGCCGTCACTGGATGCGGGTGCGACTGCTCGAACCCCGACCCGATCAAGCCGGCTATCGGTCATCTCCAACCTTGGCTGATCTCTCGGTCGTGTCGCTCGGCGGTTCCGTCATGGCCGAGCACGCGACGACGGCTGAGCACGAATTCATCGGCCGCTCGATTGGTGAACCGGGGCAGCGATTCCCGATGGCGAACCGGCCCATCCTGCCGCGTCGTCCCGGTGAACACGTGGTCGTCTCGCACGGTGGTCGCCACATCATCTACAGCGAAGTGACCGACTTCTCGCATTCTGGCCCGGACGATCATCACGTGGTCTGGGACGCAGCGGCCGGCGTTCTCGAGTTCGGACCATCGATCCGTTATCCCGACGGAACCACCGTGCAGCACGGTGTCGTGCCTCCGTTCGGAGCGGAGATCATGGTGCCTCGCTATCGATGGGGTGGAGGCTCGGAAGGCAACGTCGGTGCGGGCACGCTCACCAGCATGCGCAACGCAGTGCCGTATGTGGATCGGGTGGCGAATCTCGAACCAGCGCGAGGCGGCGTCGATGCTGAGTCGGTTGATGAGGTGCGTCGGCGTGGCCCCGCGAGTCTGCGCGCCGGTCAGCGCGCGGTCACGATCAGTGACTTCGAACAACTCACCCTCGAGTCGAGCCCTCAGGTGGCACGGGCGCTGTGCTTGCCACCAGAGGAAACCTGGGGTCCCGTCCGTGTGCTCGTCGTACCGCGCGTTGACCTCTCACCCGAATCGGTCACGATCGATGATTTTGCGTTGCCCGAAGACCTGTACTCGACGATCCGCGATCATCTCGATGCACGTCGCACCCTCGGTTCGGTGGTGCGGTTGACCACCCCGTTCTATCAAGGTGTCTCGGTGGTGACCAGAGTGCGCGCCGCGACGGGCCGCTCGACCTCGCTCGTACGCCAGCGTGTGCTCGATGCCTTGCATCGCTACCTCTCGCCTGTTGTGGGTGGACCGACGGGTCGCGGCTGGCCGTTTGATGTTGGCCTCTCGTCAACTGCACTCGCCGCAATGATCGGCGAGATCGACGGTGTTGGTGGTATCGATGAGATCGCCCTCTTCGAAGTAGACCTTCGCAACGACCGTCGACTCGGCGACTCAAGTGAATTCGTTGCTCTCGACGAAGGATCGCTGTTCCTCGGACGACGCCACCAGGTGGTGGTTCGGTGAGCGCGCTCGTCCCCCTCGAGAGCACGTACCCAGAGGGTTGGCTGACGGGTCAACTCCCCATGGGCATACGCGAAGACGACTTCATGGTCCGCTTTGCCACGATCTTTGAACGAGTCGCGGAGACGATCCGTGCTGGGGCTGACAACGTCGAATACGTCGGTTCACCGGCGGTCACCCCGCTTCCCGTGCTCGCGTATCTCGGGCAATGGATGGGTGTCGATCTCGTTGACGGTCGCCTTGACGCGGAGCATCAGCGTGAGATCGTGGCGACGCTCGGTCGCACGCTGACCCGTCGCGGCACCGCTGGAGCTTTGCGTGAACTTCTCGAGTCACTCACCGGTGGTCACGTGTCGGTGATCGATTCGGGAGCGGTGATCTCCGACGGTCCGGTTCCTACGTACCGGCCCGTCGAGGTGCATCTGCAGCGAACAGGGCATTTGCGTCGTCACGAAGTTGAGGCCATCGTGCGCGACGAGGTGCCAGCACATGTTCCTGTAGTCGTGCGCATCCTTGAAGATGGTGGGCCAGCATGAGCGAGTCGCTTGAGCGCCGTCGGGACGATGACGAGATCGTGATCGTGCCGATGAGCGATGACGATGCCCTCGAGTTGTTTGATCATGAGACCGAGAATCCTTTTGCGGTGGTGACCCAGGCGAGCGATAGCAACCACACAGGGGAGTTGACCATCGCTGAAAGCGACACTGTGGTCGTCGAGACCGTGTCGGGTTCGGCGTCACCCGAACGCATTGGATCGGGATCATTGGTGTCGACGGGTGGCGAGGGTGTCGCTCATGTCGGTAGCGACGGCCCTGGCCTTGATGTCGTCGTTGAGTGTCCCGGCTGCGGCACGATCTGCGAAGGGGTCGACCCGCGACCGACCGCTGCTTGGTTCTGCCCGAACTGCGACTATCCGTTGTTCTTGGCGGCGCCTGCTCCACCGGCGATCGCTGCGAACTCCGGCCTTGCTCGTCGTCGTCTTCCCGGAACCGATGGCCGCGAGGTGGTTGCTGCCGCCCCGTGTTGGGCGTGCGGTGAGCGCAACCCAATCGGCACCCTGTCGTGTATTCGGTGTAATTCGCAGTTGGTACGTCCGGCTCCGCCGGCGCCCTTGGAAAGCGAAGTCGCCCCAGTTGAAACAGCCGCCGTGCCGTTGATCTTTGTCGCCCGCCGGTGGCCACTGTTGTTGGGCGGTGCGCTGGGCGGCGCCATCGTCACGGTCCTCATCACGTTGTTGGTGACCTGAGGTTTCGCGCATCATGATCGACGCCCTTGACCGTTCACTTGAGAAGTTTCTGCGCCGTGTGGTGCCGCTCGAGTCATCACAGGTCGACGTCGTCTTTGGAGCGCCTGACAAGGATTGGAGTGCGCAACGCGCGCGTCCAGCGGTCGGGATGTTTTTGCACTCGATCGCACCGGCACCGTCACGCGCGGCGGCCGGAGTCCGCACACTGCGCGAGTCGGACACGATCGAACGTGCGAGGGATCTGCCGATCATGGCGATGCGGTACCTCATCACCGTCTGGGTTGCCGATCCATCCGATGAGCATCGCCTTCTTGGTCAGATTCTGCGGGCAGTGGCCTCACACAACTCGCTACCTACCGAGGATCGTGAACCTGAGTTACAAGCTCTCTGGGGTCCGGTCACGCTCTCCTTGATCGGTGAGGCGGAGCGAACCGTGTTCGAGATGTGGACGGCGCTTGGCGTCTCACCTCGAGCAGCAATCGATCTCACCGTCTACATCCCGGCGGGCAAGCCCATCCAAATGGGTACCGAGAAGCCACCGACGCGACTCGAGATCGATACGAGCGATCAGAACGAACCGGGCCGTCATTCATCGCGTGGTCGCATCGCCGGCCGAGTTGATCCCGACCATGCCGGTCGCCGTGTGGTTGGTCGACGGGGAAGCGCACTGGTCGAGGAGTCGGGCCGTTTCGTGGTGGAAGCCGACTCGCTCGACGAACTTCGCTTGGCGTCAGACGACAACCCCGATGGCGAGCCAGTCGTGCCGTATGAGCCGAACCTCGAGGGATCACATGGCGATCGACCCGGCGACGGATGAGCGAGGTCTGCGCGCCGATCTGCTGACCACCTCGGTTGTCGCAGCGCCCGGCGCGCTGGTCTCGGTCGAACTGCAGGTGCTGAACACCACTGCGGTCATCGAGCAGGTTCAGGTCAACGTTCTGGGGCTCGACGTTGTCGAGGCGCGCTCGGAACCAACGACGTTGACCCTGTTCCCAAACGAGAGCGCGCGGTTGATGCTGCACCTCCGCTTCCGAAACCAATTGGCATCGGGGGATCACACGGCGTTGATTCAGGTGGTCGGCGCGTCGACCGGAGCCGTGTCAGAGAATGAACTCACGGTGCAGGTGCCGCCTGTTCCAGGCGTCGCGGTATCGCTCGATCCGCCGTTGTTGCGCAGCGGTGGATCGGGCTCATTCACGATGACACTGGCCAACACGGGCAACACCACGCTCACGTTGTTGGTTCGTGCCACAGACGCGGATCAACGATTGAAGTTGGCGGTCGACACGCCAACGGTGCGGCTCGGCCCTGGCGAGACCGGTTCGGCGAAGATCTCAGCTCGCCATCGGCGACCGCTGAAGGGTGATCCGGCGGAGCACGTACTCACCGTGACCGCCGAACAGGGCGATGTTGCGTCGTCAGGCACTGCACGGTTGGTGCAAAAGCCGATCATTACGCCGGGAATCGTCACCATCTTCACGCTGGTTCTGATCCTTGGGCTGTGGGCTGTGGCGATGTATTTCGGTGTGCGGGCAGCGCTTGCGGGACCGCCACCGATGAAGGCAGTTCCCGAGTCGTGGGCTGAAGGTGTGGGCATCGAGCAGTTTGATGCAATTGCGGTTGGCGGGTCAGTGACGGGGAAGGTGTCCGCTGCATCGACAGCAATGCCGCTGCCACGAATCACCGTTGAAGCCTTTGATCCCGATGGCTTGTTGGTGACGGCTGCGGCAACAGATGAAGACGGTGTGTACACGCTCGGCGGATTGCTGCCCCTTGAGTACACACTGCGTTTCCGGGGCACGGGTGTCGACGAATTGTGGTACCCGGATGCACCAAGTCAGAGCGGTGCCACCAAAGTGTTTGTGGCGCCCAACGCGGTGAAACCTGACATCGATGTCGTCGTGTCGGGTTCAGCGGCAACGGTGGCGGGACGGGTGATCGCGGGTGACGATGATCCAATTGATATCAGCATCACTGTGACGGCCGTGGACCTTCTCGATCCGGTTGATCCGGTGACGGTGACGGCGGCGATCGACGGTTCGTGGAGTGTGTCGGGTCTCGTCTCGCCAGCTACGTATCGGGTTGCTGCATCGGCCCCCGGATACGACACCGTTGAGACCACCCAAGTGATCGGCCCCGGTGAGGAGTTGGTCGTCAACACGGTTCGGCTGCCAGCCGCTGCGGGAACGATCGGTGGTCTTGTCAGCGATGCGGATGGCAATGCGCTCGGTGCGGTGGAGGTGACGGTCCAGCGAGGCGATCTCATCACCGGAACCGTCACACCCACTGCTGGTGTTATCGGGTCGTATCGAGTGGTGGATCTGCCGACGCCGGCAACCTATCTCGTCACCTTTGCTGCGGAGGGCTACTCAAGCGAGACCGTTGCTATTCGGCTTGGGCCAGGATCATCGGTTGGCGATCTCAATGTGACATTGACGCCAGCGTTCGGCACCGTGGCCGGCACGGTGACGTCGTCGGCAGGGGATCTCCTGGGTGGTGCCACCGTGACGGTCGCTGGCAGCGCGGTGGAGATCGTCACGTCGACCTTCACCTCGGGTGAGGTCGGCGGGTACCGAGTTGGTGAACTGCCAATGCCGGGCACCTATACGGTCACCGTTGAGTTTGAGGGCTACGGACGCGAGACCTTGCAGGTCACCGTGAACCGTGATGCTCCGGTGGCGACCGGCAATGTCAGGCTCACTCCGAATCTCGGACGTGTGTCGGGACGGGTGACCGACGCTGACACCGGTGATGCGATCGGCGCTGCAGTGGTCACCATTTCTGACGGTTCGTTGGCGCGTGAGACGACGACGGCTTCAGCACCACTTGATGCGCGCGGTCGCTTCAGTATCGAGTCGCTCGAGCCAGGGGCATACACCGTGACGGTCAGTGTTGCTGGCTACCTCGAGCGCACCGTGCTGACCGAAGTCGCCGCGGGAGGCCTCATCAATTTGCCCATCGCATTAACGGCGGTGAGCTCATGACACAACCGACGACATCAGGGAATCCGCGTTCAAATGTTGGGGATCGTCGTATGCGCGTCGATCTCAACCCATCGGTGGTGTACCTCGAACCTGGTGATATCGCAGAGGTAACGGTCGAGGTGACCAACACCTCTGACACCATCCGCATGTTCCAAGTCGACGTGCTCGGTGTTGACCCTTCGTACGTCACTATCTCAGTGCCGATTCTCCAGTTGTTCCCGGCCGAACGGGGCGCCACCTCAGTGTTGGTGATGCTGCCTGCATCCCATCCGGCTGGTCGTCATCGTTTGGGCATCCAGGTCTGCGAACCTGGAGTCACCGCCGTTGCCGATCTCGTTGCCGAATTCGATGTTGTTGCCCCGTCGATGCCGGCGGTGGCGGTGGCAGTTGATCCGTCGTCGTCAACGGGTGGATCTTCCACGACATTCGTCGCCACGGTGGTGAACACCGGCAACATTGCGATCGAGGCAGGGGTCAGTGTGACCGATGCCGAGCAGCTGGTGACGGCCGAATTCAGCCCACCATCGGTCACCTT
>JAPOJQ010000074.1 GCA_029978335.1 Actinomycetota bacterium | reverse complement strand
GTTTTCTTCCGTGATGATCTCGTCGGTCTTGATCTTTTCCGTGACGATCTCGTCGTCAGACCCGGTCATGCTCTCTTCCGTGACGATCTCGTCGTTGACGATGTCGTCGTTGACGATCTCGTCGTTGACGGTCTCGTCGTTGACGATCTCGTCGTTGATGGTCTCGTTATCAGACCCGTCGTCGACGTCTTGTGTGTTCTGACCACAGACATGTGACAACACGAACCGCACCCGGCCAGCCGGACCAGTCACTGTGGCGCTCGACCCCGCTGACGACAATCCCTCGACGCTGTGGCCGTCTGGAACAGCGACGAACACATTGTCGGTCTGCCCATGATTCAGGACTATCTCTGCGGCGTTGATCGTGAACGCTGAACCGCTCACCATGAGATGCATGGCATCGATGGTGTGAGCTCCTGAGTTAGGAGCGAGAACGAAGTGCCACCAGGCCCCATTGTCGGGGCAGTCAGTGCCGGAACTGGCGCGGTCATTGTGGAGGGCCACCTCGGTGGCTTCGACGACCTGCTCACCCCCATTTGCGCGACCGTTTCCCGGCCCATCGTTCTTGGCGGCGGAAACCGACGTGGGGCCGAGAAGGCTGAACCCGGCGACTGTTGCGAGTGTTGCAGCTGCAATTCGGTACTTGCTCATGCCGGTCCAGATCGGTTGGTCGCTGTTTCCTGACATTTTTTGACCAGCGAATTTTCGAATGGGTACGCGCACCCTTCCAGCCATAAGTTGTGGCGTCCGGCGTCAACGTCGGCATTGACGATCGGGGAGTGCGTGTCGGGCAGTCAGATGAACGAGGATCGTCGTCGCATCAGCATCGTCATGTCCGGTGCCGTGCTGGTGGCACTGTCCGGACCCGGACAGACCGCTGGGTTCTCGGTGTTCGTCGATCCGCTTATCGATGCGCTCGACGTGTCGCGTGGTGGGCTGACCGTTGCGTACTTGATCGGCACGTTGGCGGCGTCAACGACTGGCACATGGCTGGGACGAGTCGCCGATCGACGGCCGATGTCGCAGGTGGTTCGCGTAGTTGCGGGAGCGCTTGGGCTTGCCATCGTCGTTGCCGCTACCTCGGTGAACATCGTGATGCTGACCGTTGCGGTCTATGGGCTGCGGTCGTTCGGACAGACCGGGATGACCCTGTCGGCGTCGGTGTTTGTCGCTCGCTCGGTTGATCGACGGCGCGGCGCAGCGCTCGGACTATTGACCGCCATCGGTGGATCGGCGATCGCCCTCACACCGCTCTTGGCGAGTCGTCTGATCAGCGCTGCGGGCTGGCGTTGGGCTTGGGTGGTACTGGCGATCATTGTGGTCGTGGTCGGCAACATCGCAGCGATCGTCGTCGGTCGGCTCGATCGTGCGGCTTCACCGATGGCCGCGGAGTCATCGGTCGATCATCGAGAGCGCACCGTTGCTGATGGCACAACGTGGGCCATGCGTCGCAATGGGTTCGTGCTCGTGGCTACGGCGTTCACCTGTAACGGTGTGGTTGCCACCGCACTTGCGTTCCATCAGATCGCCATCCTGGGGGAGCGTGGACTTGATTCGGCTGCTGCTGCTGCCAACTTCTTGCCGCAGAGCCTCGCAGCCGCGCTGGTTGCGTTGGCCGTCGGACGGGCGGTCGATCGGCTGACTGGCCGATGGGTGCTCGTTGCATCGATGTCGCTGTTGACGATCGCCACGCTGTCGGTCACCCGAGTCGATGGCGGATTAGCTGCCGTCAGTTTCGGCATGTTGCTCGGTTCGGCCACGGCCGCCACTGCCTCGAGTGAGGGTGCCCTGCTCGCGCGATGGCTGGGCGTCGATCGTCTCGGCACCTTGCGCGGCCGGATGATGACCATCGTGGTCATCGGCACCGCCCTCGCGCCGCTCGGATTCGAGTTGTTGGCGACGGCAACCGGTTCGTTTACTGCGGCAGCACGACTGCTGGCGATCCTCCCTGCCGGGGTTGCGGCCATGGCGTCGCTGATTCGGTTACCAACCGAGGTCGTCGGCGAGGCTGCGAAGATGGTGTGATGGATATGCCACACGACTCGAGTGCCGTCGATCGCCTCCTCCATGACCTCGTTGCGGAAAACCGTCGGATTCATGACATCGAGTCGTTGAATCTTGATCCGGCGAGCAATGTGATGAATCCTCGGGCCGAAGCGTTGCTCTCATCGGGACTCGGCACTCGTCCCTCGTTGGGCCGCCCAGGCTCGAAATACGAGACGGGTCTTGAAGCCATCGAGCAGATCGAGTTGCTCACCGACGATCTTGCTCGTCGAGTGTTTGGTGCTCGCCACGTCGAGTCGCGAACGGCCTCGGGTGCTATTGCGAACGTCTACGCGTTCCTCGCGATGTGCTCGCACGGCGACGCCGTGATCGTGCCGCCTGCATCGATTGGTGGTCACGTCACCCATCACCCAGCTGGCGCCGCTGGACTGCTCGGTCTCAAGATCTACGAAGCTCCGGTTGACGCTGCGTCGATGACGGTCGATGTCAATGGTGTGGCTGCACTCGCGGAACGGGTTCGCCCGTCGTTGATCACCATCGGTGGCAGCCTCAATCTCACCCAACATCCCGTGGCGGCGCTGCGCGAGGTCGCCGACGGGGTGGGGGCGCGACTCCTCGCCGATGCCGCACATATGAGTGGGTTGTTTGCTGGTGGTGTGTGGCGGTCACCGCTCGCTGATGGTGCGCATGTGATGACGATGAGCACCTACAAG
Organism: Actinomycetota bacterium; assembly: GCA_029978335.1. Lineage (GTDB taxonomy): Bacteria > Actinomycetota > Acidimicrobiia > Acidimicrobiales > Ilumatobacteraceae > Casp-actino5. Next base: position 4,480 of record JAPOJQ010000074.1, on the reverse strand, counting down.
AGCCTTGCTGGTCCGCCTGCAGGCTTGGTGTTGACCGATGATGATGATCTCGCGCAACGACTCGACGCGATTGCACATCCGGGCCTGACCGCCAATTTCGATGTGGCGAAAACTGCGGCGCTTGCCGTCACGCTGCTCGACTGGATCGAGCATGGAGGTGCATACGCCACGGCCATGGTTGAGACGGCGCGTGCGCTTGCTGTCGCGCTTCAAGATGCCGGGTTGACGGTGGTTGGCGTGGGGCACGACCTCACCGACAGTCATCACGTGGCGATCGACGTTCGCGCTTTCGGCGGCGGTCAGACGGTCGCTGCTCAACTTCGAAAGGCCAATCTGCTCGCCTGTGGCATTGGACTGCCGGTCGATGACGTTCTTGTCGGCGACGTGCCCGGCCTTCGTCTTGGCACACCTGAAATGGTGCGGTGGGGAATGGGTCCCGATGAGGCTCGCCAGGTCGCAACATGGATCGCCCGTGCGCTGAACGGAGAGCAGACAGTTGTTGCGTCAGAGGTCACTGAATGGCGTCAGAGGTTCGATCACGTGCACTTCGTGCGCGGTGGACCGCTTCGGGCGCTTCGCTAAATCCTCGGCTGTGGCTGTCAGCTGTTGATGGTGGCTACCGTCATCACCATGAGCATTCCGACCGTCGACCTTGCACCGTTTGCGACTGGGGCTGACCACGGTTCGAGCGAGGCGCTCGAACAGGCTGCACTCGTCGACGCGACGTGTCGTGAACTCGGGTTCTTGCTGGCAGTTGGTCACGGCATCCAGCCAGAAACGAAGTCGCAGTTGCTCGATGCCATGCATCGATTTTTTGCGCTTCCGGCAGCGGAGAAAGAACACATTTCAATTGCTGGCAGCGATTGTCATCGGGGCTACGTGGGTGTTGGCACCGAAGCCCTTGAAGGCGCACTCGCCGACGGCGGGTCGCTCGATGTGCCTCGAACCGGGGACTTGAAAGAGACGATCGATTCGGGGATCGAGCATGGACCGGATCATCCCGAGGTGCTGGCTGGCACCCCGTTGCACGGCCCCAACCAACTTCCCGATCTTCCGGGATTTCGCGAGGCATGGTCGGCGTATTTTGCTGAGGCGACCGAGGCGAGCCTGCGCGCCCATCGGGCGCTCGCTGTCGGACTCGGATTGCCGTCAACATGGTTCGAAGATCTGGGCGCTCGCTATGGCGAGCCGTTCATGTATCACCTGCGGATGCTGCACTATCCGCCCACCGATCGCGTCACGCCGGCACCAGGCCAACCTGGATGCGGCACCCATACCGACTACGGCTCGGTGACGGTGCTCACCGACGATGGCATCGGTGGGCTGCAAGTACAAACCCGTGATGGCGAATGGATCGACATCGGGATTCCCGATGGTCACGCAGTGGTCAATCTGGGCGATCTCATGGCGATCTGGACGAACGATCGATATGTCTCAAACCCGCATCGAGTGGTGAGTCCGCCGAACACCGACCGCTACTCAATCCCGTTCTTTGTCGAGCCTGGGTTCCACACGCGAATCGAATGCATCCCGACGTGTTGTTCCGAGCAGGACCCACCGCGCCACGAACCAATGGTGACCGGGCCGTACTTGCTCTCGCGATTCGATGGCACCCACTCGTATCGCAACGCGCTGCTCAGCGAGCACTAGGTCGATGCTGCTGCCGGTCCCATGCAATGGCGCCGGCCACTGCGAGCACGGTCGCAGTGGCGACAACACCAACAACGCTGAGGCCCGACACCACATTTGACGCGCCGCCAGGGGCGCGGTGACCAGGGCCGATCGCCGCACTGCCCACCCCGATCCAGGTGCTGAGCGCCATCCAGACCACTGGTGTGATGACGCCGGCGATCATTCCGAGTCCGAAACGGCGCACGCAGAGGAAGCCGATGATGCCCCCGATGGCGAGCCCGGCAAGTTGGACCGCTCGGCCAACGAGCAACACCGTTGGCCATGATCCGGCTGAGGTGTCGATGGTCCAGTTCATCGACCATGTGCCATCCGCGACCGGAATCATGGGTCCGATTGCTGCAACGCCAGCGGCCAACGCACCAACGGCAGCGACGATGGGGTTGAGGTCGTTCAGACGGTCGATGACCATCTCATTGATCGATGCGAAGAAGGCGATGACCCCGATCGCGCCGGCGGCCAGCACTGCCCAATAGCCGAGGTCGCGCGTGATGGTGACGGTGAATGGTTCCGACGAGCCGGCCGCGGCGAATGCGGTGGCGACACCAATCGGGTATTCGATGAGACCAGCACACAAGCCAGCGATACCCGCAGTCGCCAAGCCACTGCCACCGATCAGACCTGCACCCCAACTCCTTCCCATCGACACGGCGACGGCTCCAATGGCAAGGCCAATCGCGGCGAGAAGACCGGCAATCGGGAGGTTGGAGGCGAGGTCGTCAACATGCCACACACCGGTCCGCATGCCGATCGTCGCGGCGACGTCGGACATCGAGCTTCCTGCAGTGGTGCTGATGGTCATCAGGTCAGCGGTGAGTCCAACGAGCAAGACGATGAGTGCGATGACGCCAATCGCCGCCATCACCGTTGGCCGAAAAATCGGTGGTGCGGTCGATGCTGGCGTTGCGGCTGGCCGCGGGCGGGTCACGGCTGGGGGTAGTACCGCTGGGGGCGTTGGATCGGGATCGACCGTTCGAGGCAGTGCTGTCGTGGTCGCATCAGGGTCGATGGCGATGCCAGCGACGGGGGTGTCGTCGATCGTGTCGTCAAAGGGCCGATCGCCATCGCCCCATTCGAGTCGCGCATCGAGTGCTGGTTCCTCGGTCGCGGTGATTCGAGCAGTGCGCTCGAGTTCATCGGTGGTCACCGAATCCATCAACCGGGTGGTCGCGAGTGACTCAAAGTCGGGTTCGAGTCGTTCCGTGGGTGCGTGGTCTCCGACGATGTCGATCTCACCAGTGGGATCGTCATCACCTGGTTCCGCGCTTGCAACCCGATGTCCGCACCGATTGCAGAATCGGGCGGTGTCAGTGAGTTCAGCATCGCATTCGGCGCACCGTTCGCTCATTGCGAACCTCGAAGCATGTGCTGGTGCATCGACACCATGCCGTGAGCCTAAGTGATCGACGTTCGTCGCTGAAGCCGCCGCAACTGGGTGGCGATGTACGGCCGAGCTCGACGTTGGCCACCACGTTCACCGATCGCTGCCTGCAGCAAATGCAGTGCACGCACGATCCGATCGACGTCGGGATTGCGTCCGAGACCTTCGCATTCGTCGGCGTACTCACCCAATGTTCGATGCCCACGTTCGTTGTTGCATCGGCGACACGCAGCCACTTCGTTCTCGAGCCAACTCGGGCCACCCTTGATCCGTGGCACGAGATGTTCAGTCGTTGGACGAACGAGGCGATCGTCAAATGCGCGTCGGCACCACACACAAGTCGGACCATCGCGTTCGATGATCATGACCATCCGTTCCCGACGGTCGAGTTGACGGGTTGCGTGGTGCACCCGACCAGAATGGACCCGTGGCGGGCCGTTTTGCACCTTCTCCCACCGGTGATCTGCATCTCGGCAATCTGCGGACGGCGCTGGCTGCGGCCGTGATCGCCCGTTCACTCGGTGAGACGTTCGTGATTCGCATGGAGGATCTTGATCGGGTGACGTCGACGTTGGAGCATGAGCGACATCAACTCGACGATCTTGCGTCGATCGGAATTCGCAGTGATGTGCCGGTGGTGCGACAAAGCGAACGGTTTGATCGCTATCGGGCCGCCATCGAAGCGTTGTCGTCCGCTGGCTTGGTCTACGAGTGTTACTGCACCCGGCGTGAAATTCGTGCCGAGATCGATGCTGCTGCGTCCGCGCCACACGTGCATTTGCCCGACGGCGCGTATCCGGGAACATGTCGTGACCTGAGTGAGGCTGATCGCCACCAACGTCGAGCATCGGGTCGTCAGCCGGCGCTGCGATTGCGCACCAACGGGGAACGAATCGTGCTCGAAGATCAAGTAGTGGGTCGCTTCGAAGGTGTGGTCGATGACGTGGTGCTGGCGCGAGCGGATGGCGTGCCGGCCTACAACCTGGCTGTGGTGGTCGATGATGCGGCCCAGCAGGTCACCCATGTCGTGCGTGGCGATGATCTGTTGTCGTCCACACCGCGTCAGATCTATCTGCAAGAACTACTCGGCCTTCCGACGCCGACCTATGCACACATCCCGCTCGTCGTTGGACCAACGGGTGATCGGCTGGCGAAACGCGATGGTGCGGTCACGGCTCGCGAACTCCTGCAGCGAGGCGTGTCAACGGTCGTTATTCGAGATGCGCTCGCTCGCTCGATCGGATGTGAGCCCCTTGGTGACGAGGCTGATGATCCCGTGGCGCAGTGGGCTTCGCAGTGGTCGATCGATCAACTACCCCGTGATCCATGGCCTGTTGACCGATTCGGCCTTCCAACGTGACACGATGCGCTGGTGCCTGACGTGACCGATCCGTATCGCATGTTGCTTGG
>JAPOJQ010000018.1 GCA_029978335.1 Actinomycetota bacterium | reverse complement strand
CGCATCGGCCGGATCGGTGACGGTGACCGGAACCGGATTTGACGACGACTGCGAGGTGACGATCGAGGGTCGACCGGTTGCCGATCTCGAGATCGTTTCAGCGACGCAATTGACCTTCACCGCTCCGGCGAACAGCATCGGCGCCGAGGTGACCGTCTACGGGTGGCTCAACTACGAGAGCGCCACCATCGCTGGCGAGCCGGCGGCCACGACGACCACGACGGCTACGACATCCACGACGGTTCCCACTGGCGACACACTGACAGAGGACCGGATTGCCCTCTTCCCGGTCGCTAACGACCTGATCCCCGCCGATGCAACGCTGACACCCGGCTCGACGGTGACCGTCACCGCCGGTGGTTTCGAGCCGGGCGAGGAGGTGGAGGTGCTCATTGCCTCCACTCCCCGACTCCTCGGCACCGCGACCGTTGCCGGCGACGGCGCCGTCTCGACCACCGTCACGTTGCCCACCGACCTCACGGGACAACACACCCTCATCGTGTGGTCACCAATCACGGGTCGCGGTGTGCGGCTACCCATCACCATCACCGCGGGCATCCTCCCCGCCACCGGCGACACCGCGCCGATCGCGCTGGTGTTGATGGTGATCGCCGTTGGCGCATGGCTGACCGTGGCCAGCCAACGACGTCAGCTGATGAACTGATCAGGCGGCTATGACGGCGTCGAGCCGACCGCCCATGAGATCCGCGAAGTTGTGGGCGTAGAACGCCTCACGCGCTGATGCGGTGCTGTTCTCAAGAGAACGCTCGAAACGCTCGATCGGACGACGCCCACCTTCCACGTGCGGGTAGTCGCTTGAGAACATCGCGACCTGCTCCCCCGCCTGCTCAATGATCCAACCGACATCCTCGGTCGGATACGGCGTGAACCGCATCTGGCGCTGCACGTATTCGCTCGGGCGAAGCGACAACGACTGCAGACGATCCTCGTGACGGAAGAATGCGTCGAGCGCTGACTCCATCTGACGCATCCACGACGGCACCCAGATCGCGCCCATCTCGATCACGCCGACCTTGAGTGTTGGGAACCGTTCGAACACCCCATCAAACATCATCGTGGCGAGCGTCTGGGCGGGCTTCACCGGGATGGCCATGTAGTCGACCGAACGGAAGTTCTCGGCTCCACCATGGAAATCGGGCGGGACCGGCAAACCGTTGTTGAAGTAATTCGGGTCGAGCAACTGCCCAGTGCCACCAACGTGGAACACGATCGGCACCCCGGCCTCCGCGGCCATCGCCCAGACCGGGTCGAGACCGACATGGCTATGCGAATGGGTCGGGGGGCACCCCGACGCAATGAGCAGCGCACCGGCGCCCATGTCGAGCGCCTCCTGTGCGAGCGCGGGAGCGCGTTCGATGTCAGCAAGTGGCACGTAGAGAGTCGACAACAAGCGCGAATCAACCGAGCAGAACTCGGCCATGCCGCGGTTGTGCGCCCGAGCAGCCCCGATGGCGAACTCAATGTCACCTGAATGCTCCCAGTCGTGCAACAACGCGTTGTGGAATGTGTTGAACACCAACTGGCTGGCGAACCCCAACATGTCGAGCACCCGGGGACGGTCTTCGGCGAGGAACGACCCAGTGGCGGCGAAGTTCTTCCGCAGCATCAACTCGGTCTCCTCGTTCGCCCGATACTCGTCGGAACGATGCTGCGCGGCAAGGCGGTCAAACCCACGCCCCAAATCGCTCTGGTCCTCGGTCAGCACCGCTGACTGAACGAGTTCGTTCCCACCCGGATACGACAGCGCCACAAGTCGATCCCTGATGCCTGGATCAGCGTGATCGCGCAGCCAGTTCGGCGTCTCCATGATGTGGGCATCGGCGTCGTGGATCACCAGTCCGGTCGAGTTGTAAGCCATGCCGAGATTCTGCCTGGTGTGACCACCGTCATACGAGATGGAACATGCCCGTAGCGCGGCTGCCATACTCCGGCCATGAGTCATCTCGCGGATTCCGACATGATCCTCCCCGCCTACACCGCGACTCGTGAGCGCATCGTCACACTCCTGCGGTCGGCCTCGCCCGACGATGCAACACGGCCGGTGCCGGCGTGCCCCGAATGGACCATTGCCGATCTCGCCGCGCACATCGCCGGGCTTCCCGAGGACATCATCGCCGGGCGCGTCGACGGCGCCGGCACCGATCCGTGGACCGCAGCACAGGTCGACCGCCACCGTGGCGACACCCTTGGCGACCTCGCCAACTCACTCGAGTCGAACGCTGCGGCCTTCGATGGGGTGCTTGCGCTCATCCCCGCACCCATCAACTCCCAAATCGTGATGGACACCGTCACCCACGAACACGACCTTCGGGCAGCGCTCAATCAGCCCGGGGCTCGCGACAGCGACGCCGTCGTTGTCGGGCTCGGCTTCTTGCTCCACGGGCGCTCCGCTCAACAGCCCGACCTGGTCGCCAAGATCCTCGCCACCGAGATCGACGCCTGGAACCTCATGCGAACCCTCTCGGGGCGTCGCACAGCCGAGCAGATCACGGCGCTCGGCCTCAACGCCGCAGCGATCATCGGACCGATGGCTGGCTCCCCTGTCAGCGCACCAACGGAGCCGGTCGAATGAGCGAGCGCTTCACGTACACCAATGGCGAACGCCTGCCGATCGAAGTCCTCGTGTTCCGCATGGAACCCTCCGTCGTCGAGGAGTTCCTCGCCCTCGATCACGACGTGTGGACCCTCGGCGAGGCCTTGCTCCCAGGCTTCGAACGCATCCCATTCGTGTCGAAGGAAGTGTGGCTCGATGATGCGAAGCCAGGCGAGGTCACCTTGGTGTTCGTGTGGGAGTCACTCGACGCCTGGATGCAGGTGGGCTCAACGGAAATCCAGACACGCCTGCAATCCGAGTTCGATGCTCGGTTCTCCCACCCGGTCGAGTTGATCGCCGCACCTCACGAGGACAGCAACCACGGCATCCACCGCTGGAGCCGGTTCGAACGTCTCGACTGAACACCTCTCGACTGAACGCTGCGTCAGGCGAGAAGCGACGCCAGCAAGAGGGCGCTGAAATTTCGGTACAGCCCACGCAGCACATCGTCGTCACGATCGACCAGCCACTGAGCATTCGCTCCGATGGTGAAGCCGAGCACGCCTCGTCCGACCAACGCCGGATCGGACTGCAGATGAGCGATTCCCGTTCGCTGTGCCTCAGATACTCGTTCCGCAACCAGATCACGCACGCGCTGATCACGATCAAAGAAGTACTGGCGCAGGGGCGACCCGTCGTCGAGATTCTCGACAACGAGGTTCGTCATCAACTTGATCACCAAGGGCCGCTCGATGACGACCTCTGCGAACTCGACAAGGTGCTCGATCGGCTCCAAACCGGGGCGGCTCTCGAACCACCGTTCGAACAGTGATGCGAAGGCATCACGCTCGTGCACCACGGCCTCAAGCAACCCCACTTTGGTGCCGAAGTGGTGGAGGATCCCAGCGTGGCTGATGCCGACTTCTTTCGCGATCGGGATCAGGCCGGTTGAAGAGAAGCCGTTCTCAGCGAACATGCGGAGCGCCACGTCGATGATCTCCTGACGTCGACGTTCACCTCTCGTCATCGACACCTCGTGATCGCCTCCGTCAGACACGAGGAGCGTTGCTATCACGGGAGCGACATCGGATGCGCTGGCAAGTTTCACATCACTACAACGACAGTACATATGTCATTCGTGACAGAAATGTGGTGAAGCGTCCGGATCGACAACTCCCAATCGGTGATCCATGATGTCGCCCATGACCGCCCTCGCCGCTGAGCGCCCCTACGTGATCGTGCTCGGCATCGCTCAGGACGGCGGTCGACCACAGGCGGGATGCCATCGCGACTGCTGCGCCCCCAGCCAACCCGAGCGCCACCCAGCATGTCTCGCCATCGTCGACCCACACAGCGGACAGCGATGGTTGATTGATGCCACCCCCGCACTGCCCGCCCAACTCCGCATGCTCGATGGCATCACCGGTCCTGCTGAGAAGATCATCGACGGCGTGTTCCTCACCCACGCCCACATCGGCCACTACACCGGACTCGTGCACCTTGGCCGCGAGGCGATGGCCGTCGACCACGTGCCGGTCTGGTGCGGCGGCCGACTGCGCGAACTCATCTGCGACCACGACCCATGGCGGCGACTCGTCGAGCACGGTCACGTGACCGTGCACCCCGACGACGCGGTGGCCCTCACCGACGACATCACCGTTCGAGCGATACCGGTTCCGCATCGAGACGAGATCTCCGACACGGTCGCATACGTCATCTCGGGTCCGGAACGCTCAGTGCTCTGGCTCCCCGACATCGACTCGTGGGAAGCCTGGGACGATGCTGGCACACATCTCGAAGACGTACTCGCAACAGTCGACATCGCATGGATCGATGCCACCTTCTGGGACGACAATGAACTCGACCGTGACATGTCACTCATCCCCCACCCACGGGCACTGGCCACACTGACACGGCTCGGCTCGTCCCGACCCGATCTGCTCGACCGGGTGCGATTCGTGCATCTGAACCACACCAACCCACTTCTTGACCTGATGTCGCCGCAGACCCACACCACCGAAGCAACTGGCGCTCGGGTGGCCGCACAAGGTGATGTCGAACACATCTGATCGCTCATTGCTTCGGAGGGCCTCGGGCGGTGCTCTCGCTGCCATCGCCGCGCTCGCCGTCGGAGAGTTCGTCTCGTCACTTGACCCGGACGGACCCACACTCATCGATGCGGTCGGCTCGGGGTTCATCGATCGGTTTGCGGCCACCCTCAAAGACATTGCCGTCGCCCTCTTCGGGGTGCACGACAAGACGGCGCTCATCGTCGGCGTCTGGGTGGTGGGCGCAGCCCTCGGAGCGATTAGCGCCACCACCCGACGAACGGCGACCGCAACGATCTGGTCGATCGCCGTGATGATCGGACTCTGGGCGCACATCACACGACCCGAGTCATCGACGCTCGTCGGCATTGCTGCGGTTGGGCTCGCCACTGTCAGCGGTGCGGCAGTGATGTGGTTGTTCAACCGTCGCCCGCACGAAACCCCCGACGGCGAGCAACACGTTGTGCCCGGTGTGGGCACCGGCAACCGTCGTCAGTTCATCACCCTTGCTGCGGGAACGCTGGCCGGCTCCGCGGCGCTCGTCGCCCTCGGCCGCGCACTCCACCAACGCACCCCCACCGTGGCACGAGTTCTCGGGCTACCCGACCCGGTTACGACCACACCCGTGCCCGCCGACACGGGCCTCGACGTCATTGGCGTGAGCGACTACATCACCCCGATCGACGACTTCTACCGAATCGACACCGCCCTACGGATACCACGCGTCGACCCGACATCGTGGTCGCTCACCATCGATGGCATGGTCGACACCCCGCTGACCATCGATTACGACTCGCTCCTCGCCGAAGAGTCGATCGCGACGCCCGTCACGATCGCCTGCGTGTCGAACCAGATCGGTGGCGATCTGATCGGCACTGCCATCTGGCAGGGCGTGCCGCTCGCCCGACTCCTCGACCGCTGCGGTGTCGACCCCGCTGCCACCCAGATCGTCGGTCACTCGATTGACGGTTTCACCGCCGGCATGCCGACGGCTGTGGCCCTTGACGGCAGAACGTGTCTCGTGGCGTATGCGATGAACGGCGACGTGCTGCCCGAACGGCACGGCTTCCCGGCCCGCCTCATCGTTGCCGGCCTCTACGGCTACGTCTCGGCGACGAAGTGGCTCACGCGAATCGAGATGACCACGATGGAAGCGACCGACGGCTACTGGATTCCTCGCGGGTGGGCGAAGGAAGCACCAGTGAAGATCTCATCGCGCATCGATGTGCCCGGTCGTGGCGATGTCAACGCCGGTCCAACGCCGATCGCCGGAGTGGCATGGTCACCGTCGGTTGGCATCGCCGCGGTCGAGGTGTCGATCGACGAAGGCCCCTGGCTCGCAGCAGAACTCGGACGCGTCGCCAACAATGACACATGGGTGCAGTGGCTCGTCCGCTGGGATGCAACGCCTGGCACCCACACCATCGCCGTGCGCGCCACCGACCGACACGGTGCAGTCCAGACCGACGCGGTCACCGGGGTCGCCCCCGACGGCGCGACCGGCCACCACCGGCGCCGCGTCACGGTGCGCTGACCAGGTTCCATCCTCTTCACCGTCTCGCAGCGACGTCGCCTGAAGTGGCACAGTGTCGAGACCACTATGGGGGATACGGAGGGGACATGTCCGAACTGAACACCGGCACCGAGCATCTGCTCGGCCGCATCGAGGGTCACGTGGCGGTGCTCTCGTTCAACCGTCCTGAGGCACGTAACGCTCTCAGCGAGGAGATGTACAACGGCTTCGCCACCGCGTTGCCCCAGGTGCGCGACAACCCCGACATCAGGGTGTTGATGGTCACCGGTGAAGGCGGTGCCTTCTGCTCGGGCGGTGACGTCAAGGGGTTTCGAGCGAGCCACCAGTCGGGCGGCGCACCCACCACCCAAGAACAAACCCTCGATCACCTTCGCCGAATCCAAGCGTCGGTGAGTTTGGCACTTCGTCGTCTCAATAAGCCCGTCGTCGCAGCCATCCCTGGCCCGGCAGCTGGCGCTGGCCTCTCCATCGCCCTGGCAGCCGATCTGCGGGTCGCCGCCGAGCGGTCGATCTTCGTGTCGGCCTTCTCCACCATCGGCGCCAGCGGCGACTTCGGATCGTCATGGTTCCTGCCCCGACTCATCGGCGAGGCCAAGGCCAAAGAATTCATGTTCTTCTCCGAGCGAGTCAGCGCCGACGAAGCACTCGACCTCGGACTGGTCAACGCGGTGCTGCCCGACGACGGCTTCGATGGCGCCGCTCTCGAGTACTGCCACCGTCTCGCCGGTCGTTCTCCCATTGCCCTGCGATTCATCAAAGAGAACATCCACCGCTCATTCGACGTCGGCCTCGCCGAAGGACTCGACGCCGAAGCGACTGCCATGGTTCGCGCCATGTCGACTGCCGACCACCGCGAGGCGGTGGCCGCGTTCTTCGACAAGCGAACCCCTAACTTCGAAGGACGATGACCACCATGACTCGACGCCACCACCCTCTCATCGTCGGCGTTGCCGCGCTCGGTCTTGCCCTCAGCGCCTGCAGCAGCACCGACGTCGCCGATGTTCCTGCCGAGGCAGCCACCACGACGACGACCGCGGTCCCTGCGACCACAGTCGCACCGACCACCACTGCGGCACCGACGACCACGACCACCACTGAGCCGCCACTCGACACCGATGCGCTCATTGCCGAGATCGACGCCGCCATTGCCGAGTTCTTGAGCGATACCGGCGTTCCCGGAGCGACGCTCGCCGTGCTCATGCCCGATGACACTGGCGACCTCATCGAACTCACGACAGCTGGCGGACTGAGCGACATGCTGGCCGAGCGTGCCGCCACACCTGCGGACTATTACCGCTGGGGATCGATCACCAAGACGATGACCTCGGTCGTCATGCTGCAACTCGTTGACGAAGGCCTCGTCGACCTCGATGCTCCGGTCTCGACGTACCTCGGCGACGGCTGGGCTAGCGGATACCTGTGGGAAGGCGTTGACTACGGCGACCTCGTCACCATTCGACAGATCCTCAATCACACCGACGGCTTCGCCGAATTTGCCTTTGATCCTGGCTTCTACATCCAGTCGAGCCTGCGCATCGAGACGCCCTACGAGCCAGAGGAGATTGTGGCATGGGCCATCTCGGTCGGGCCGCAGTACGAGCCCGGCACCGACTACATGTACAACACCGTTGGCCATGTGGTGGCCGGACTCGTGATCGAAGCCGTCACTGGCGAAGCTGCACATGACGTGCTGCGTGAGCGTCTGTTCGATCCGGCTGGTGCCGATGACGTGTACTTGCCGCCAGCCCAATACCCGCCGAATGACGACGTGGCCGGATACGTGCAAGGCGACCTGAAACTCGCCATCGACGTGCTCCCCGGCTACGCCCCCTACAAAGAGGCGTCCGTTGCCGGCGACTTCTACGACGTCACCGTGGCTCCCCAAGCCGTGGTCCGCTCAGCCGGTTGGACCGGCGGCGGCCTCGAAGCTCAAGCCGATGACGTTGCCCGAATCTTCCGAAGTGAATTCACCGGAGCGTTGAGCGACGACATGCTGGCGGAATTCCTCACCACGTCGGACTATTCGAACTACGGACTCGGCATCAACGTCGGCGAGCACGACGGACACACCGCGTACAGCCACGGTGGTGGCGTTCCGGGCTTCCGGTCCGATGCCGTGCATCTCCCTGACCTCGATATCACCGTCGTCGTGTCATCCAACCTCATCCCCATCGAACCCGACATTGGCTCGTTGACCTCGGCGGTGCTCGACATCGTGCTCGCCGCAGTCGGCGAATGACGCCACGCCTTCGGCAATTTCAACCCAGCGACCTCGGCGCGCTCGCTGCGCTCATCACCGCAATCGACGGGGCTGGTCCACAACCGCGCCGTGTCACCGCAGAAGAACTCGACGAGGAATTCGACGGTGTGCACACCGACCCTGCGCGGGATGTGATCGTTGCTGAACGTGACGACACGCTCGTCGCCTACGGCTATGTCATGTTGCTCGCGGGCAGCGACCGACATCGCTGTTACCTCTGGGGAGGAGTGCACCCCACGTCGCGCCATCAAGGACTTGGCACGCAACTCCTTGCCAACCTGACCGCCATGGGCCAACGGCGACTCGACGAACTCACCGATGATGCACCGAGGCTCCTGCACGCCTACGCGCCCGTTGACGACACGGTGCTGACGGCACTGTTTCAGCGCAACGGGTGGAGAATTGTTCGCTACTTCGATGACCTGCACCGAGCGACCACACCGATACCAGTCGCGGACTGTCCGAGTGGCATCACGATTGTCCCGTGGGACGACTCGCGCAGCGCCGAAATACGAGAGGTCAAAAACACTGCCTTCGCCGACCACTGGGGAAGCCAGCCATCGACCGAACACGAATGGCAACAACTCACTCACGGCGACGCGGCGCGACGTGACCTTTCGAGAATTGCCCTTGACGACCATCATCATGTCGTCGGGCTCTGCTTAGCCCATCGTCATGCATCCGACGATGAGGTGCTCGGCACTCGGTATGCGTGGATCGACAAAGTCGCCACAGCGCCAACACATCGCGGTCGCGGCATCGCTACGGCGTTGATCTGCGCGACGATCGACTCGATGGCGAATGACGGTATCGAGCGCGTGGCACTGGGTGTGGACAGTGAAAACCCGACCGGCGCGCACCGTCTTTATGCCAACCTCGGCTTCACCCCGTGGACCCGCTACGCCACCTGGGAACGACCGGCGAGCGCACGGCAGCCAGTAGCCAACTGAATGTCCGGGGCACCATCGAAGGGCACCCCGGACATCAGCTGATCAGGACGATGCGCCGAAGTGCGCTTCGGTGGCTGCTGCCACCGCACGCTCCACACGATCGCCGAGCGACTCCCACTCGCCAATCGCCCGCTGCTCCGCCTCGATCGGACCACGGGCCAACGATTGGAAGCGTGGCTTCACGTAGCGAGCAAAGAGTTCATAGTGACGCTGTGTCGCCGCCGAATTCGCCCACTCGTGATGCATCATCAGATACGCACCGAAGCCGCCGTTCGACTGCTTCTCAAGACGCTCAATCTGGCGAATCGCATCGTCAGGGGTGCCGATCACGCCGAGACCTGACTCGTTCACCCAGGCGATGCGCTCTTCAAACGTGTCACCAGCCGCCCGGAAGTGCGGCACCGCCAGGATCTTCTGGGTGTAGTGACACCAATCGTCGAGACCGAACTTCACGTCCTCGATTGCCTGCTCTTTGGTCTCGGCGATATGCATCGGGCCAACGAGACGCCACTTGGCACGATCAGCACGCTGGCCGAACTCGGCGGCACGCTGTTCCATCACGTCCCAGTGATGAGCAAGCAGATCGAAACCACCTTCGGCGGTCGCCCCGATCGACAACAGGCCAAGCCCATGACGACCAGCGATACGCGGCCCGGTCGGTGACGCGATCGCCGCCACCGAGATATCGAAATCGGTGTACGGCCGGTACTGGGTCTTCGCGTCGACGAGGTTGTAGCGCGAGGTCTTGTGCGTGACGGATTCTCCGTTGATGATGCGCATCAGCACCTCGGTGTCCTCTTCGAGTGCACCGCGCTGCTCCTCGATCGAGATGCCGAGCATCGCTGCGTCACCGGGCAACGCGCCTGGCCCGAGACCGAGCATGAATCGGCCGCGCAGCAACTGGTCGAGGAAGATCGCCCGGTCAGCGGTCAGCAACGGGTTGTGATACGGCAACGACAACACACCGGTGCCGAGCTTGATATGACGCGTGAGGTTCGCCACGTGGGCGATGAAAATCATCGGATCGGGGATGATCTCGGTTCCAGCCGAGTGGTGTTCGCCGATCCACGCCTCTTCGTATCCGAGACGATCGAGCAACTGCACGATTTCGATATCGCGCTGCACTGCAGAGATTGGATCCTGCCCTGCGGGCGGATGGAACGGTGCCATGAAGATGCCGAAGCGCATGTGACCCTCCTGAGTCGTTGTGGCCGGCCAGGGCCGACGCTGCTGGATTCATCAGGGGGTCCAAACGACCGTATGCCGAGCATCTGCAGCGGTCAATAGGCGCTAAATCCGTGCTCGCCGATCAACGCCACGAGCTCACGTTGTGGTCCAGATTCCGGTCCTGCGCCGGGCCTCGCTCGGGCAATGGCGGTGATCGCCGACGAAACATCCATGCCTGTCGCCATCAATGCACACACGGCAACCGTGCCCGCGCGCCCAATACCTGCACCGCAGTGCACCACGGCTGATCCAGCGTCGTTGAGATCGTTCACGACGGTCTCGACAATGACACGCATTGCAGCGGGCGTCGGTGCGCCGAGATCGGGAATCGGGAACCATCGAGCCCGAGGGTCGCTTCGAAGCCAGTCAACGTAGTTGGGATACCGATCAGCGAGTTCATGTTCCTCATTCAGACACACCATCGACCCCGCACCGACCGACGCCAACGCACCGGTCGGATCAGGACCAACGAAGTGCTTGCCACACAGCCACAACGTCCCATGACCGGTGATCTCGATTCGGTCGATGCCACCGTGACGTTGCCGATCGCTCAACCAACTCATCGCAGCGGTGGTGCCGGTCGGTGCCAGACCGCAGACGTTGGTTCCAACACGATCATCTCACCGTCGGTCGACACCATCCCATCGATCACGAGCGAGTACTCCCCCAACTCACCAACTCCACTGGGCACGACAACAAACGTGCCTTCGCCACCCTGCTGCGCACGACGAAACATGCCGCCCGTTCCGGCGTCAAAGATGAGCCGCGTCGATGACACCGACGGCGACAACGCCACCACCTTCGCTGCCGCGTCGGCACCAGCAGCCAGCACGACGTACCCCCAGCGCCCTGACACCAGCGAGGGAATGTCCGCCACAGCAACCGAAATGCTCATCAGGGAGAAACCTACTGTTCGCCCACTCCGGTGTGCCCCTTCGCAATGTGCTGGCAGACTGCCGACATGACTGCGACCACCCCCATCATCGCTGCGGCCGCTGCGGTCGATGCTGTCAAAACCTATGGATCCGGTGATGCTGCCGTCACCGCACTCGATCACGTGTCGGTTGAATTCGCTCCAGGCAAGTTCACCGCCATTATGGGTCCTTCGGGCTCGGGCAAGTCGACGCTCATGCATTGCCTCGCCGGACTCGACGAGTTGACCTCAGGCGAAGTGACCATCGGCGATACCGAACTCTCGACACTCAACGATCGTCAACTCACCGAACTTCGTCGCACCCAGGTCGGCTTCATCTTTCAGTCGTTCAACCTGATTCCAACGCTGACTGCAGAAGAGAACATCGTGTTGCCACTCACCCTCGGCGGCCGCAAAGGTGACCGGCAATGGATCGACACCGTCATCGACACCGTTGGGCTGCGCGACCGACTCTCTCATCGACCCAACGAACTTTCCGGCGGCCAGCAACAGCGCGTTGCCGTTGCGCGAGCGCTCGCGAGTCAGCCGACGATCATCTTCGCTGACGAACCGACCGGCAACCTGGACTCAAACTCAGGTGGCGAGATTCTCGCCTTCATGCGTCGCGCGGTTGACGAGTTCGGCCAGACGATCGTCATGGTGACCCACGACGCCAACGCAGCCGCAACCGCCGACCGAATTCTGTTCCTCAACGACGGCCAGATCGTGCACGACATGAGCGAGCCCACTGCTGACAAGGTGCTCGACATGATGAAGTCGATTGGTAACTGATCGTGTTTCGTCTCGTTCTGCGCGGGGTGCGCGCCCACCTCGGACGGTTGATCCTCACGCTGATCTCCGTGGTCGTCGGCGTGGCCTTCGTATCGGGATCATTTGTGCTCGCCGACAGCTTGCGCACCATCTTCGACCAAGTCTCTGAAGACGCATTCGCCGGCGTCGACGCTCAAATTCGAGCGGTTGAGGGTGAGATCAACTCGTCGTCGGCTGACATTGCTCGATTCAGCGATGACGTGATCGACGTGGTGGCTGATCTGCCCGAGGCCGCCTACGTCGAAGGTGGCATTTTCTCCTTCGAGAAGGCCTACACCATCGATGCTGCCGGCGAGGTCGTGCGCCCAACCGGGCCACCGGTCTTCACCGGCTCATGGGACGGTCCGAGTCCGGTGTCATCGTTCCGCATCATCGATGGCGCACCGCCACGCGGACAACAAGTAGTGCTTGACCCAGTGCAAGCAACAGCCGGTGGGTTCAGCGTTGGGGATGAGATCACCATCAGCTTGCCGACGGGTGATCCGGAACGATTCACCCTGTCGGGAACCATCGACTTCGGCGAAGGCGGCACTGGCGGTGCCTACTTCATCCTGTTCGATCTGCCCACAACGCAGCGAGTACTTGGACTTGACGGGCTTGTTGACTCGATCGTCGTCGCGGCTGCCGACGGTGTCAGCCCCGAACAACTCGTGGAGGCCATTACACCGGTCCTACCCGACAATCTCGAAGCGGTGACCGGCGATGTGGTGATCGGCGAGCAGCAGGAGAGCTTTGGCAGCTTCATCAGCATCTTTGGCAATGTGCTGCTCGGCTTCGCTGTCGTGGTGCTCTTTGTCAGCACCTTCATCATCCACAACACCTTTGCCACACTCGTCGGTCAACGCACCCGTCAATTCGGCCTGCTGCGCTCAATTGGGGCAAGCGCCTCGCAGATCCGTCGCATGGTCCTCATCGAGGCGAGCGGCGTCGGCGTCGCGGCGTCGGTGCTCGGCCTGCTCGGTGGTCTCGGTGTGGCATCGCTGCTCAAACAACTGTTCTCGGCCGGCGGAGGCGAGTTCCCCGACGGGCCGCTCGAGATTCGCTCGCGCACGATCATCGTCGTGGTCATCGTTGGCATGGTCGTCACGTTGGTGTCGGCCCTGCTGCCAGCGATCAAAGCCGCACGGGTGACCCCGCTCGAAGCCTTCCGGTCAGGTGGCCGTCGTGAGCGTTCCGCCACCTTCCGAGTGGTCAGTGGCTCCGCGGTGCTCGCACCCGGTCTCGTCCTGATGGCGATCGGCATGTTCGGCAACGCAGGAGGCACCGCATCACGGCTTGGGGTGCTCGGTGTAGGAGGCGCACTGACCTTCATCGGTGTCTCGATGCTGTCAGCGATGTTCGCTGGACCGGTGGCCTCTGCCATCGGCGCGCCGATTGCACGGTTGCGAGGCGTGCCTGGCTCGATCGCCCGCGGCAATGCCAGCCGAAATCCGCAACGCACCAGTGCAACCGCAACCGCGCTCATGATCGGTCTCGCATTGATCTCCGGCGTTGCGGTGCTGACCCAATCGATCCTCGACACCTTCGATGAGATCCTTTCCGAATCGATCTCGGCAGACCTCTTCATCTTCGAGTCGAACCAAGGCCTCGAGTTCTCCGGTGTGCTCGTCGATCAACTGGGCGCCATCGACGATGTCGACCAGGTGTCCGGCTTCGCCACCATCGAGGTGCTCATCGACGGTGAACCGCGATCCGCCACCGGCTTTGACTCTTCAACGGGCACGTCGGTCGTCAACATGGGCGTCATCGACGGCACCGCCGAGGTCGGCCAAGACGGCATCGCCCTGCTTGACGATCGAGCAAGCGAGCTCGGTATCAACGTCGGCGATCTCGTCAGCGTCGAGTTTGAAGATGGCTACCGCACCGACCTCACCGTGCGCGGCATCTTCGATGATGCAGCTGTTGTCGAGTCGGATTGGCTGCTCGACCGGGAACTCACTCGCACGCACACGATCACTGATGACGTCGCATTCATCGGGCTCACGTACGTCGACGGTGCGGATCCGATCGCAACCCGTGCCGCAGTCGAAGAGGTGGCGTCGGCGTTCCCACAACTCAGCGTGCAGGACAACACCGAGTTCCAAGAAGAAGCTCAAGGCCAGATCGCCCAGCTGCAGATCGTCATCACCGGCCTGCTCGTGCTCTGCCTCGTCGTTGCGTTCTTCGGCATCGTCAACACCATGGCGCTCGCCGTTCTCGAACGCACCCGTGAGATCGGCCTTCTGCGGGCAGTCGGCATGACGCGACGTCAGCTGCAATCGAGCGTTCGTTGGGAAGCCGCCATCATCAGCTTGTTTGGCGCGCTGCTCGGCGTCGCACTCGGGCTTCTGCTCGGCTCAGCGGCCGTGATCGCGATTCCCGACAGTTTCGTCCGCACCATTGGCATCCCATGGGGACAACTCGTGGCCTACATCATCCTTGGTGGCATCCTCGGCGTCATCGCCGCATGGTTCCCTGCACGCAGGGCCGCGCGACTCGATGTACTCGACGCCATTTCCACGGACTAGCGCGATGGCCACCCTGCCCCACGACATCACCGAGGCCATGCTGGGCTTTCTTCGCGAACGTCACCTTGGTTTCCTCGTGACCCAGCGTGCCGACGGCACACCTCACTGCGTGCCGGTCGGCTTCGCCTACGACGCCGAGACGAACGTTGTCCGCATCATCTCGGCTGATCACAGCCAGAAGGTGCGCAATGCCGAGCGCGGTGGTCGCGCCGTGGTCTCACAGGTCGATGGGGGCCGCTGGCTCAGTCTCGAGGGAACGCCGACCGTTCGACGCGACGACGCATCGGTATCCGCGGCCGAACGTGCCTACGCCGCGCGATACCAAGAGCCACGGGAACGAGCCGACCGCGTGTCCATCGAAATCAGTGTCGACCGAATCCTCGGCCGGGCGTAACGATCAGAGATCGTCGCGAGCAGGCGCACCGGCTGGCGGTGTGTCGTCAAGCAGACGACGATCCATCCGGGTCTGGCACTCAGGGCACCAGTACACGAGGCGTCCATCGAGCTTGGAACGGGCCACGTCAACGGTGCCACCACAGCGTCGGCACATCTGACCATTACGTCCGTAGACCTCAAGCGGCAATGCCTCGCGCGAGTACGGGGTTGGCACCGCAGCTGCCAGGTGCGAACGCAAGACTCGAGCTGCGGTATTGACCAACATGATCACATCGCTGCGAGCAAGATCGCCGATCCGAGCCCACGGGCTGAGCCGATTGGCCCACATCACCTCGGCTGCGTACACATTGCCAAGTCCACGAAGCGATCGGGGATCGAGCAACACATCGCGCACACGCGCCGCCGGATTCGGATAGGCCAGAAGATCTTCAACGATGAGATCGAGTTCTGCGTCGGGTTCGGAGATGTCGGGTCCGACACGACCTCGCGAAGGGTGACGGTCAATCGGCACCGTGCGGAACGTCTCCACTTCGGCAGCGTTGAAACAGACCGCCACCCAATCGTCTGCCTCGAGCAAGGCATTGACCTCGCGCTGGGGACGGCGCCAGCGGTCACCGGGTCGGTAGAGGTGCCAGGTGCCCGAACGACGAAGCGCCGTATGCAACACCAAGCCGTCATCCCAGATCAGATCGAGGTCACGGCCACGGCAATCGATGCGCTCAACCACTCGGCCTAGGCGAGGTGCTGGTCCGGTCAACCGAGGGGACTCGAAGCGGAGCGTCTGACGGCCGATGAGCGCAGTGCGCATTGCACTGGCGGTACGTCGGATCTCCGGCGCTTCAAGCACGAGGTGAATGGTAGATGCGCCGCGCGCGCCGGTGGTGGACTCGCGCGCTGGCCATCACGGCAATTGACCAACATGCGCGAGAGCGAGACGGATCAACCGATCATGACCGCTCGTCATCTGCTGACGCACCGCCGGCGAGACCGCTTCAGCCGGGCTGAACCACGACAAGTCGAGCGCCTGTTGCGTGGGCTGGCAATCACCGTCAACCGGCACCACGAAGGCCAAGCTCACCGCATGTTGACGTGGGTCGTAGTACCCGCTGCGGTCGGGATCGGGGAAGTACTCAACAATCGTGAACGGCGACGGGTCGACCGGGATCCGCGGTAACGCCACCGGCCCGAGATCTTTCTCACAGTGACGCATAAGGGCATCTCGCACGCGTTCGCCAAAAAGCACACGCCCACTCACGACCATGCGTGAGATCGAACCGTCGGGAGCGACACGGAGCAGCATGCCGACTTGGGTGACGTTGCCTGCTGCGTCAACACGTACCGGGACCGCGTCGACGTAGACGATTGGCAGCCGCCCACGGGCCAACTCCATGTCTTCGGGCGACAGCCACGCGGTATCAGTCGACGTGGTTTCGGAGATGTCGATCTCACTCACGTTGGCCATTGTCCCAGATCAGACCGTCGCGATCGGGGTATCACTCGCACCACAATGAGGAGGTGGAAGATGCACACCAGCTTGGTCAGCGCACCTGGCCTGAGGTTGCGCGTCCCATTGTGCTCGTACCGATGGGCTCGTGCGAGCAGCATGGCCCCCACCTCCCGCTCGACACCGATACCCAGATCGCCACCGCGATTGCGAACGGAGCCGCACTCCAGATCGAACATGCGCTCGTCGCACCGCCGGTCGCCTATGGGTCAAGCGGTGAGCACGATGGCTTCGCAGGAACGTTGTCCATTGGCGCAGCGGTTACTGAGTTGCTCGTCGTCGAACTTGCACGGTCAGCACCATGGGTCGATCGACTGGTGTTCGTCAATGGACACGGTGGCAACCTGGAGCCTGTTCGCCGCGCCATCGAACTCCTGCGCCGAGAAGGCCGCCGGGTTGACGACTGGTGGCCAACCGGCGAGCCCGGTGACCTGCATGCTGGACGCGTTGAAACATCGGTGATGCTGCATCTCAATCCCTCAACAGTTGGCGACCTCCCCGCCGGCGTTGTTGCTCCACCAATCGATGCACTCATCTCCGATGGCGTTGCCGCACATTCGACGAGCGGTGTGCTCGGCGATCCAACGGGTGCCTCTGCCGATGAAGGCGCTCGCATACTTCAAGGGTGGATCGATGACCTCGTCGCCATGATCGTCGGTCGCAACTGATGCGATACGTACTCGGCCGGGGTGTGCGGATCGACGGACGCCGCATCATCGGTGGGTCGCCGCCGAGCGTCCTACGCATCACCGAACACGGTCAACGCATCATCGACGACATCGCTCTCGGCAACGAGGTCGGCCGCGGTGTGCTGCTCGATCGGCTCCTCGAACTTGGTATCGCGCATCCGCAGCCAGACCCTCGTTTGCTCAAACGTGCCGATGGCGAACCGCTGGTCACGGTGGTCACCCCCACGCTGGGTGCGCTCAGCCACGTGAGCGATCACGGTCTTGGACCTGGCGGCGTCATTGTGGTGGACGATGGCTCGGACCCGCCCGTCGTTGGCGCCACCGTTCGCACCGCCACCAACCTTGGCCCAGGAGGCGCACGAAATCTCGGCCTTGAGCACGTGACCACCGAATTCTGCGCATTCGTCGATGCCGATGTTGACACCGGTGATGGCGCCGCGTGGCTTGAGGCGCTGCTCGGGCACTTCGATGACCCAGCGGTAGCAGCCGTTGCACCACGAGTACGTAGCCGTGCCACGCGTGGTGTGCGCGGCGCATACGAACGTCAGCATGGTCCGCTCGACATGGGTGACGAACCCGGTCCGGTCGCTGCGGGCACACGGCTCGGATATGTCCCCACTGCGGCGCTGATCTGTCGTACCGAGGTGATCCGCTCACTCGGTGGATTCGATGCCACGTTGCGCACCGGTGAAGACGTTGACCTGGTCTGGCGCATCGTCGAGGCGGGTCACGTCGTTCGCTACGACCCAACGGTGGAAGTCACCCATGACCCACGACCGACATGGCACGCCTGGGCCCACCAACGCATTGGTTATGGCGCGTCCACCGCACCACTCGCTCGGCGTTACCCCGGTCGGCTCGCACCAGTCGTGACCTCGCCATGGAGCGCGGCTGCATGCCTTGCTCCGCTCGCCGCCCGGCGACTCAGCCTCGGGGTTGCCATCAGCGCTGGATTGGTTGGCCTCGCCGGGCAACGGCTCTCGCGACGAGTGCCCGAACTCGGCCGAGCGACGTCGATCCGCACCGTGGCACTTGGGACCGCGCGAACCGCTGACGCCATCGCTCGGGCAACCCGCCGAGCGTGGTGGCCACTTGTCATCATCGGTGTGCCGTGGCGCCCTGTGCGTCGGCTCGCGGTCGTCGCGCTCGTCGCCGCTCGATCGCCACTTGCCGCACTCGACGATCTCATGCACGGCATCGGCGTCTGGAAGGGCATGCTTGCCGAACGATCGGTCGCATCGCTCCTCCCCCGCTTCGTCAGCGGGCGACCTGAACGACACACGACGAGCACCTACCATCTGACGCCATGACCGTTCGGCTCAGCGTCGACCGTGCCCGCTGGTTGGAGCACGTCACGACGACACTCGACGCCGTACGCCCATTTGCCGAGCCGGTGCCGGTGGTGAAGGGCAACGGCTACGGGTTTGGAAGGGCGCGGCTCGCTGGTATCGCCGCCGATTTCGTCGATCAGATCTGCGTCGGCACGATTCACGAACTCGACGACCTGCCCACCGGGGTGGAACCCATCGTGCTCACGCCCACGCTGCGCGAACCATTCACCGAGCATGTGATCCTCACGGTGGCAAACGCCCAACACATCGCCGCCGTCCGTCATCAACCGCGACGAGTCATCGTCAAGCTCGCCTCGCCGATGCAGCGATACGGCGGTCGCATCGACCTCATCGACACCGCCCGCTCTGCCGGGCTCGATGTCATCGGTGTGGCCATCCACCCCCCGCTCGCCGGTACCGACGATGAGCGCCTCGCACACATCACCGGCCAACTCGACCACATCGATCCGGCGCTCGACATCTGGGTAAGCCATCTCGGGATCGATGCCCTCGCCACGCTGCCAACCGATCGCCGCTGGAAGCTTCGACTCGGCACCGCGCTGTGGCACGGCGATCGCGAGGCGATGCACCTCAGCGCACAGGTGCTCGAGGTGCGTTCGGTATCCGCGGGAACCTGCGTGGGCTATCGCCAAGTTCCAGTGGAGTCCGACGGCTATCTCGTCATGGTCGGCGCGGGCACCGCCAACGGTGTACATCCGCTCGACGATGGGCGCAGCCCGTTTCACCATCGACAGACTCGGCTGCCACTCATCGAGTCGCCGCACATGCACACCTCGATGCTGTTCTGCACGAGCGACATGCCACGCCCTTCGATCGGCGACTGGATCGATGTACAGCGGCCGCTCACGTGGACGGCGATCGACGAACTCGACTGGACGTAACTCGCTTAGCCGATCGGTGTTCGACGCATCCGTCGAATACCCACCGCACCTGCACCGATCAGTGGGCCTCGGTCACCGAGGCGAGTTTGGGTAATTCTCGGAGGCGGACCACTTCCCACCTTGGCCATCGCATCGAGTTCGAGTTGTGCGGCATTGAAGAAGGTGGCGCCGAAGCCGAGGGCGACCCCGCCGCCGACCACCACAAGATCGAGATCGAGGGCATTACAGATCATCGCCGCTCCGCGACCAACGAGACGGCCCGTTCGCTGCATGATCTCGTAGGTGGGTTCCGTGGGTGAACGCCCAGTAATCGCCTCGATAGCCGTGCCGGACGCTTCGGCCTCCAAACAGCCGCGTGCGCCACATCCGCATCGTCGTCCACCGGGCTCAACGATGAGGTGACCAATGTGACCGGCGTTCCCGGTGTCGCCGTCGAGAAGATCACCATCGACGAAGATTCCGCCACCAACGCCAGTCGATACGGTCATCGCGCAGAAGTTGCGCACCCCGCGGGCGGCGCCTAACCAGCCTTCGGCAAGCGCAAGTGCTTTTGCATCGAGATCACCATGCACCGACAGTCCCGTGAGATCGATGAGATGTTGCCGGAGCGCGAAACGGTTCCACGACGGGATGTTCACCGGCGAGACGGTCGCGCAATCACGCTCGATTGGGCCGGCGCTACCAATGCCGATCGCTAACACATCAACGTGATGATGATCGCGCGCCCGTTCGAGTTGCTCGGTCACGATCCCGGCAAGCGCTGCGAAATGTGACTGCGGGCCGACATCGGGATCAACCGGCACACGGGCACGGTCAAGCAGCTCACCTCGCATCGTGACCAAGCCCGCTTCGAACTTGGTACCACCGATGTCGACGGCGCAGATCACTTCGCGCCGATCCTCGTGCATCACGAAGCGAACGCTAGCGACGCTTCGGTCATCCAAGCGGCGCGCCGTCGGCGGCAAAGACCGATGGCAACCCGCCGGTGTGGATGAAGATCACGTCGTCACCTGTGGCCCATTCTCCCCCAGCAGCACGTCCGAGTAGACCTGAAAGCCCCTTACCCGAATACACACGGTCGAGCACCCAGCCACCAGTTCGAGCGGCCCATCGAATGGCATCGTCGCCGGCGGTCGTTGGAATCGCGTAGTCCTCACCGATCCACGATGGGTCGACGATGACGTCGTCATCGTGCACTGCGACGTGCCCCATATCGATATGTGAGAGTGCCGCTCGGGCAAGCTGCGCAACGTTGGGACGGCCGAGGTTCACACCTTTCGCCACGCCAATACCGATGACGTCAGGAACTGCATACCCAGCGTGGCGAAGGAGCGCCCGACCAGCAACGAGACCGGCGTGAGTGCCGCCACTCGACGTGGTGTGCACCACCGCTCGCGGGTGAATCCCGAGCGACTGACATTGCTCGGCGAGTTCGATCATCGCCCGCGCATATCCGAGCGCACCGACATCGGTCGATCCACCGATCGGAATCGAGTAGGGCGCGAGACCCTGCGCAGAGAGTTGTTCGGTCACCGCCTCACGCGACAACTCGAGCGCACCCCATTCATGATCACCAGATCCAGAGAAATGCAGCTGCGCTCCAAAGAGTTGGGAGAGCAACTGATTGCCCTCAACGCGGGCCGGACGATCGCCCGACAACACGAGGTGGACCTCAAGGCCGAGCACCGAGCCTGCAGCAGCGGTCATGCGGCAATGGTTCGACTGTGCGGCACCAACGGTGACGAGAGAGCGAGCACCATGGGCGATCGCATCAGCACACAGGAACTCGAGTTTGCGCACCTTGTTACCACCAGCCCCAAGGCCGGTGAGGTCGTCGCGTTTGACCCATAGGCGTGCCCCGCATTCGAGAAGAGGACCACGTTCGAGAGGAGTCGGCGCGGGGATGAAGGCGTGCCGAGGGACCGCATCGAAACATGTCAACAGCGACAACGGGCTCTCGTGCACCACGACCGCATGTTACGTATCGGGCCTACCCTTCATCACCAGACGTGATGACCGACTGGAATCCCCTCCTGCGAGAGCAGTTCGCTGAGCCCTACTGGGATGATCTCATGGCGTTCGTCGCCCACGAACGGTCGACGCATCCGGTCTATCCGCCACACGATGAGGTATTCGCCGCCCTCCACCTCACGCCCTACGCCGAAACCCGCGTCGTCATCTTGGGTCAAGATCCATATCACGGGCCCGGCCAAGCACATGGTTTGTGTTTCTCTGTGCGCCATGGTGTTCGCGTGCCGCCCTCGCTCGCGAACATCTATCGCGAGTTGCGCGATGACCTTGGTATCGATCCCCCAGGCCACGGCAATCTCGAACGCTGGGCGCGATCTGGGGTGTTGCTGCTGAACACAACCCTCACCGTTCGCGGTGGCGCAGCGGCGTCGCATCAAGGACGAGGGTGGGAACGATTCACCGATCGCGTGATTGACACCGTGGCTGCAAAGTCGACACGAGTGGTATTCATCTTGTGGGGAGCCGCCGCACGACGGAAACGATCGATGATCGACGCACAACGGCACACCATCATCGAGTCGGCGCACCCTTCGCCGTTGTCGGCCCGCAATGGGTTCTTTGGATCACGACCTTTTTCGCGCGCGAATGCTGCGCTGATCGATGCTGGCCTCCAACCGGTCGACTGGCAGCCATGATCTCGCGTTGGTCACAATGGCCCTTGGTGCGTCGGGCGCGGCAGGTGCGCGCCGTCGACGTCGCCATCAACGCCGCGATCGGGTTCGCTCGGCACCGATCCGGCCGCAACGCTGCCCTGCTCGCGTACTACGGCTTTCTCGCTCTCTTTCCCATGTTGCTGCTCGCCACCGCTGTGCTCGGGTTCGTGCTCGCTGGCCATCCGGATTGGCAGGCGTCGATCGTCGATTCATCGGTCGCCCAGATTCCCGTCCTCGGCGATCAGATCCTCGAACAATCGGGGGCGCTGAACGGCAGCATCGTCGCGGTCGTCATCGGTGTGGCCGGCGCTGCATGGGGTGCAACGCGTGCGTTCTCTGCGCTGCAAGATGCACTCGATGACATCTGGGAAGTGGCACCGGAGGATCGTCCGAATCCGGTCGTCCGGCGCGCCCACTCGTTCATCGGTCTCCTCGTCATCGGTGGCGGTCAGTTGGCAACGGTGGCGATCGCCACGTTCGCCGGCATCACCGCGATCCCCGACGTCGCCCAAGTGCTGATCGCGCTCGGCGGCGCCACCGTCAACGTGATCATGGTGGGGTCGATGTTGCGGTATCTCACCGCAGCCAACGCCACCTGGCACATGGTGCGGCGCGGCGCCGTGCTCGCCGGCCTTGCCTACACCGCCCTGCAACTCGTCGGCACCACCGTTGTGGCACGACTACTCGCCGGAGCGCAAGGGGTCTACGGAGCATTTGCATCGGTGCTCGCCATCACCGGATGGCTGAGCATCCACGCGTCAATCAGCCTGTATGCCGCAGAGGTGAATGCGGTCGTCGCGTCAGATATCGAACGTTGCAACGACCGCAGTGTCACCGGCTGATCGGCCAACGAGCACGCGATGACGACCAGGAACGACGGTCCACTGGCCATTGACCCACGAACTGCACTGACGAGGTGACACTTCAATCGTCACCTCGGCCGCGCCATGTGCGTCGAGCTGAGCTTTCGCAAAGCCAGCGAGGCGGAATTCGTCATTCATCTCAGGATGGTCGCCCTCGTAGTCGACGTATGCCTGCACCACATGGGTACCGCCGCGATCGCTCACGTTATGGACCGTTGCCGTGATGGTCATGCCCTCGGTCGGGCTGCCTGTGACCACCACCTCGTCGACCGTGAGGTCGGCATACGAGAGTCCATGCCCGAACCAGAACAGCGGCGCCGTGCCCGACTGGCGATACCAACGGTGACCGATGGATCGACCCTCTCCGTAGACGGCACGGCCGTCGGTTCCCGGGTAGTGAGCAGCGGCCGGCGTCGCCGCCAACTCACGCGGGAAGGTCAGCGGCAAGCGACCACCCGGGTCGGCCACACCCAGCACCACGTCACACAAGGCATCACCGAGCGCTCCGCCCGGGAACCAGATCTGCAGCACCGCCGCCACATCGTCAATCCACGGCATGGCGACGGGGGATCCTGCGTTGATGACCACGATGGTCCGCGGGTTCGCTGCGGCCACCGCAGCAATCAGCTCGTCTTGGCGACCAGGCAGATGCATCGTCGAGCGATCTTCGCTCTCGGTCTCCCAATCGTCGTCGGTGCCAACGACGAGCACCACCCGGTCGGCGCTCGCTGCAACCCTGACGGCTTCGGCAACTGGATCATCACCAGCTGGTGGGCGGAATCCGACCGACACTGCCCGGATCCCCGGATGGTCATCGAGGGGATATCGCACCTCGATGTTCACTGTCCGGCCCGCGTCGAGGTGCACCGAACCACACCGCTCAGGTGAGCCGTAGTCGAAGAACGAACCACCGCGATCGTCCGCTGCGATCTCGAGCACGACCTCGTCGTCGACGAGCACCGTGCACGCACCAACGGCACGAGTGCCTACGGTCCATGTGCCCTCAACGTCAGGGGTGAACCGAGTACGCATCGTTGCGCCAAATCGCCGCGAGAGTCCTTCAGCTGGTTCCTCCTGCCAGAACGCAGCGGTGCGACGAAGCCGCTCCTCCTGGCGGGTGCCGTGCTCGTCGACGATCTCCACATCAACCACACCTTCGATCGGCGCGTGATAGCGCTCGATCGAACATCCCTGCGTCCATTCGACGTCGATGCCCCGCTCAGCCATGGTCTGCAACACGGGCGCCACGTACTCAGGACTCACTCTCGCGCTGCCACCGCCTTGTGGCCGTCCCGCCGCCGCATGGGGCCCGATCAGCGCCACCGTGCCGACGGCGTCGACTTCCCACGGCAATTCGGCGTCGCGGTTGGTCAACAACACGGTCGAGGCAACCGCGGCTTCGTATTGCACGCGCCGTGTCTCGTCATCAACCTCGGTGACTTCAGCGCCGTCGTCACTCCCCGCTCTGGTCCATTCAGCGAGCGCAGCGACTCGCGCCACAGCCTCGTCGATCAGGGCTTCAGGAACCTCGCCTGCTCGAACCGCCTCAATCAATGCTGCGCCACGGTGCAGCGTCGGGCCCGGCATCTCAATGTCGAGACCGGCGATCATCGCCGCAACGGTCGAGTGCAAACCGAACCAATCCGACACGACCACACCGTCAAAGCCCCACTCGCCACGCAACACCGTCCGCAAGAGCCACTCGTTGTCGGCACAGAACACACCGTTCAATCGGTTGTAGCCAGTCATGATCGACTTGACCCCAGCGGCCACGGCACGCTCAAAGGGCTGCAGATACACCTCGCGCAACGTGCGTTCGTCGATCTCGCTCGAGATCGTCATGCGCTGAAACTCGGTGTCATTGCCAACGAAATGCTTCACACAGCACGCCACGCCTTGGGACTGCACCCCGGTCATGTACGCGGCGGCAAGTTCGGCAGTGAGCAAGGGATCTTCGCTCATACATTCGAAATTGCGACCGCCGATCGGTGTCCGGTGCAGGTTGACCGTGGGAGCGAGTAGCACGTGAGCCGACTTCGTGCGCGCCTCACGGCCAAGTGCCTCCCCCACTCGGCGAACCAACCCTGGGTCGAAGGTGGCACCCAAGGCACTCCCACACGGCATCGACGCCGAACGGGGCCCCGACCACGAGGTGCCACGCACGCCCGCTGGTCCATCCGACATCCTGATCGCCGGAACCCCAGCGGAGGCCGGCGTGTGCCAGGTGTCGACTCCGGCGAGCAGCGAAACCCGCTCCTCGAGTGCTTGGGTGCTATCGCTCATGCTGACTCCGTCACGATGGTGGATGCTCGTTCGAGTGTTCGATGGACTGGACAACGCGAGGCGATCTCTATCAAACGGGCACGCTGCTCGTCGTCAAGGTCGCCGAGAATCGAAATTGACCGGGTGAAGACGTCGCCACCATCGACACGTTGATGATCGACGTCGACCGTGATCTGGCCAACAGACCATCCCTTTCGATCCGCATACATACGCATTGTCATCGATGTGCAGGATCCGAGCGCAGCGCACAACAAGTCATACGGGTTCGGCCCTTCATCGTTGCCACCGAGGTTTGCCGGCTCGTCGCTAAGAAACCGGTGACGGCCGAGCGACACATCGTTGGTGTAGGTGCCGGTGCCGGTTTCAGCAACGGTGACTCGTGGTCCATGGCTCACAGATGACGAAGGTACCAGCCTGTAATTCTTGCGCTCCAAGGTGCGATACTCCCCTTTCGTGACCACACCTCAGGATCCTGGTGATCGCAGGACCACATCTGACTCGTCCGTCATCTCCCGACCCCCCAAGTTCGTCCGACCGCTCATCGATTTTTTGGAGCGCGAAGCGAGCGCCGGCATCTTGCTGATCATCGCTGCAGCAATCGCCATCGCGTGGGCAAACTCACCGTGGTCTGCCTCGTATGACGACCTGTGGAACACGCACCTCGCCGTCGACCTCGGTGGGCGTGTGCTCGAACTCAACCTTCGTGAGTGGGTCAATGACCTTGCCATGGTGCTGTTCTTCTTCGTGGCCGGGTTGGAGATCAAACGCGAACTCACCCACGGCGAACTCCGAGATCCGAAGCAGGCTGCACTGCCGATCATCGGCGCCTTTGGGGGCATGATCGTGCCGGCGGTGATCTACTCGATCGTCAACGCAGGCGGCGATGGTTCACGCGGTTGGGGAATCCCCATGGCGACCGACATCGCCATCGTGATGGGCGTGGTCGCGATGCTCGGCACGCGAGCACCATCGTGGGCAAAACTGTTCCTCCTCGCCCTCGCGATCGTCGACGACATCGGCGCGATCGTGGTGATCGCGATCTTCTATTCCGAGGGCGTGTCGTTCATCTGGTTGGGTGTCGCAGTCGTCGCGCTCGTGGTGGCGGTGTCAATTCGATCGCGAGTGCCATTCATTGGTGCGTACCTTGCGCTTGGGGCGATCTGCTGGTTCGCGCTCCACATGGCGAGCATCCACCCCACGCTTGCCGGCGTGGCGTTCGGTCTGGCCGCTCCCGTCACCCCCACGCGTTCGCGAGTGCTCATCGATGCATCAGCAACGCGCGAACAGCCAGGATTTTCTGCAGCCTGGGAAGTCAGCCGTCAAGCACGGGCAACGGTGTCGGTGGTCGAATGGCTCCAGAACCGGCTCCACCCGTGGTCGGCGTTCATCGTCGTACCGATCTTCGCCCTCGCCAATGCCGGTGTTCACGTTGAGGTGTCAGAGCTGAGTGGCATGGTGACCAACCCGGTCACGTGGGGCGTCATTCTCGGCTTGGTCGTCGGCAAGACAGTGGGCATTGCGTCGGCAACGCTCATCGCTGTCAAACTTCGCATCGGCCGCCTGCCCCGCGGTGTGACACCTCGCTATGTGATCGGTGCTGCAGCGCTCGGCGGTATCGGATTCACGGTCTCACTCTTCGTGACGGAACTGGCATTTGGTGAGTCGATCCTTGGCGAGGATGCCCGACTCGGCGTATTGGTGGGCTCCATCATCGCTGCGCTCGTGGGCACTGCGATCATGACGCCTGGCGAGGTGCTCACAGCCGACGATCAGATGCTTGATGAGTGATCCCATCGCGACCTTGTTCGTCTACGGAACGTTGCTCCCCGGTGACGTCCGCTGGCCGATCCTTGAGCCCTTCGCTGCAGATGAAGGCATGAGCGATGCCGTGCGCGGCGAACTGTTCGACACAGGGCTCGACTACCCGGCAGCAATCTTCGACACGGGATCTCCACATCTCGTCTACGGCCGGCGTTACGAATTGCATCTCCGCTCGCTTGACGAGGCATTACGACGGCTCGATATCGAAGAAGACGTGGTGCTCGGTTTGTACCGTCGCGTTGGCGTCACCACCGAGGCCGGCATCGCAGCTTGGGCCTATCAGTACGGCGAGGGTCTCGACCTCACGCCGATCCCTTCGGGCAACTGGTTTGATCGACCGGCACGCTGAACTCAGTTCGTTGAACTGAGGAACTCCGCCGCGACCGCAATCACCGCTGCAGCGTGGGTTGCAGATTCTGCTGGCGACAGCGACGCGCCGAGTTCAACGGTGAATCCCGTGCCGGTTTCGGTCGTCACCGTGCGGGACCATTGCGATGCAGTGCCGGTGTAGGTGCCACCGGTGACTTCAAGCAGTGGTAGTCCAGTGAGTTCGGCATAGCGCGCCCGAATCTGACCACCGACACCACTCGATGGATTGATTCGATAGAGATCCTGGTGGTACCACAACACGAGGTCGGGCTGTACTAGTTCACCAAGGCGACTCATGGCTGCCGTTTCCGGTTCGCTCGCAGCATCAGGGCCGCCGTATTGCCAGTTGCCTGGTTCGCCGAGTGGCGCCCAGTTCACGCCGAAATTCCGATTGAGGTCGACGCCGTTCGCGTTGTGGCGCTGGTCGAGCGCTGTGCCATCGGGGTTCATCGTCGGCACCAACCAGAGTTCGACGCCCTCGGGAACATCGAGCGTGCGGAGCGCTCGAATGATGTCGACGCCGGCGTCTTCATCCCCGTGGATGCAACCGATGGCGAGCACTCGCGCCCCGTTGGGATCGCCCCGGCGGATCACCTCAAGGGAGCGACCGAGGACGCTGCGGCCAAACTCGACCGTCACGTCAACCGGCAGGTCATCTCGCATGGTTGCATCGGTGATCACTGCGACGGAGGTCGTGGTTATCTGCGGGAGCGTGGTCGCAACCGCCGTGGTGGATGAGGATGAGGTTGAACTGCTCGTCGAACTCGTAGCGACCTCAGAGATGGTGCTGGTCACCGTGACGTCGTCGCTTTCGACCAACGGGTCAGCACATGCGCCGAGGCCGGCGCATGCCGCAATGAGGAGCGGCGAATATCGGAGTCTCACTGCCTCGAGATTAGGAGGGCTTTGGGCCGAAATCCCGTCGCCACAACGATGGAGCGGCAGGGTCGGGACATCCGTACTACACCGTTTCTCTTGCGCTGGAAGCGTTTTCATGAAATTCTCGCGAATCGACGATGAACACCATCGGTCGGCACGACGAGCATCACTCGTTACCGGCCGGTAAGTTCACCAGTCGACTATCACCGGGTGGGCACCCCCGTCCACCCATTTCCAAGGGGAGAGATATGAGGAAGACTGCAGTAAAGGTGCTCGCACCGATGCTGGCGTTCTCGCTCGTGGCCGCCGCATGTGGCGGCGACGACGCTGCCGACGCACCAGCCGAAGAGCCAGCAGCTGAAGAGCCCGCCGCCGAAGAGCCCGCCGCCGAAGAGCCGGCAGCCGAGGAGCCCGCCGCCGAAGAGATCACCGAGATCTCGGTGACCGGACCGGAGCGTTCCGACGAGGAAGCCGGAGCCCTTCAGCAGGTGCTCGGCGCCTGGGGTGAGGCCAACGGCGTGACCGTGACCTACACCGGCGATGCCGACTGGGAAGCCAACATCAACGTTCAGGTCGAGGCCGGCAACCCGCCCGACATCACCATCTTCCCGCAGCCCGGCAAGCTCGCCGACTTTGCGAACGCTGGCCACATCGTGCCGCTCAGCGACTCGACCAACGCCGCCATCGAGTGGTCCGATGCCTGGAAAGTCTTCGGCAACGTCGACGGCGTGCAGTACGGCGTGCCGGTGAAGAGCGACCTCAAGTCGCTCGTGTGGTACTCGCCGGCCCGCTTCGCGGCCGACGGTTATGAAGTGCCCACCACCTTCGACGAGTTCGTCGCCCTGGTTGACGAGATCACCGCTGCCGGTGGCTCGAAGGCACTCTGCGTCGGCATCGAGTCGGGCCAGGCAACTGGCTGGACCTTCACCGACTGGGTGGAAGAGATGGTGTTGCGTCAGAGCGGCGCCGACGTCTACGACCAGTGGGTCGCTGGCGAGGTGACCTTCTCCGATGAGCCGATCCAGACCGCCATGCAGACGGTCATCGACCTGTGGACCGAGGACAACGTCTACGCATCAGCTGGCACGATTGCCGCCACGGCGTTCCAGGACAACGGCCAGCCCCTCGTGGACGGCGACTGCTACATGCACCGCCAGGCCTCGTTCTACTCGGCCTTCATTCCGACAGGCACCGTGTTCGGTGACGGAGAGGGCGAGATCAACGTCTTCTACTTCCCCGACATCAACGGCGACGCCCCGGTTCTCGGTGCTGGCACCCTGGCCGCTGCGTTCAACGACAACGCCAAGGTGATGGAACTCCTCGCTTACATGGGTTCGGCCCAGTACGCCATGGATCGTCAGACCATCCAGGCTGAGCTCAAGGGTGGCAACGGCGCCCTGTCCGGCTTCCTCTCGGCAGCCATCGGTCAGGACCCCGCTGTCTACACCGCTCTCGAGCAGTCGTTCCTCTCGATTCTCGAGAACGCTGCCATCGTCCGCTTCGACGCCTCCGACCTGATGCCCGCCGACGTCGGCGCCGGCTCGTTCTGGACCGAAGGTACCTCGCTCGTCAATGGTGACATCGACGTGGCGACCGCCGGAGCGAACATCGACGCCACGTGGCCCAGCTGATCTCCTGATCAGCTTCGCTACGGACAGCGTTCCGTGAAGTAGTTTCGGGGGGGCGGCCCGGAAGGGGGGGGACCCCCCGACGGTTTTTTTTCCCTTTTTCTTTTCTTCTTCCCCGGG
>JAPOJQ010000065.1 GCA_029978335.1 Actinomycetota bacterium | reverse complement strand
CGGGCCTCATCGGGCAACATCCGCACTTCGAGTCGGTCGATCAACGTCTCGCGATCGGTGCCGGATGGCACCGCCTGGCGGGCGACGACCGTGGGGATGAGGTCGACCGTGGGGGTGCCGGCAGCGTCGTCGCCGTTGCCGACGAGCGCCAAGGTGCCAAAGGCAACGAGCGCGCCTGCGGCGAGAGGGAGACCGAGGCGTCGCAGCCGATCGCTGCCCGCGACACCGGAGCGTTGCGTCGTTGATATGGGCCTGATGCTCATGAGCAGGTTCCGTTTCCGTCGAGGGCGCACAGGTGCCAGGAGGAGATGCCGAAGTAGTTGTTGCCCGTCGAGTCAGTGGCTGTTTCACCTGCGGTGTTGGTCACGAAGCGGAGGTCGATGTGGCGGCTCGCTGCTGGGCCGGTCATCACCACGTCGACGATCTCAATGGACACGAATCCGGAGAGGTTGAACTCTGCGGTTGAACCGGTGAGGCGGGCGCTGTCGAACACGGGCAGCGTGATGGTCGACCCGATCAACACGTCGATGTCGATGGCGGGTGTCGGGATGCCGGGATCGCCGGGCACGGTGCTTGGTACGTCGACGGTGCCGGGGTAGCCGTTGACAACCCAGTTCTGCAGTGTGGCGTTCGAGTTCGAACCGCCGTCGAAGTCCATCATCGCCCAGTTGCCAGGGATGTCACCGCCGCACGTGGTGCCGTCTGATTCGACTCCAACCGTGTGGATGCTGCCATCGGTGAAGTCCGAGTTGATCCAAGCAGCGAGAGCTGGGTGCTGAGCGCAGAGCGCAAGGGGTCGAAGACCGGTCATCGCTGTGGGACTGCCCACTGCAACGGTGGCGCTGGACGAGATCGAGGCGGTGTCGCGTCCGATCAGCGATCCGAGCGTGAGGTCGGTCGAGGTTTCTGCGGTGATGGTGATAGAGCCGCCGAAGCTGGATCCAGAGTAGGTGCAGGCGGCGTTGATGGTGCCGGTGGCGTCGTGGTTGCGGTCGATGTCTGTTTCGACGCCGGTGCACGGCGCATTTGCCACAAGCCATTCCTCGCCGGCGTGTAGTGCTGCAGCTTCGACACCGGTTTGGAGTTCCTGGCGACGGATCATGACCGTTCCGCCTTCGACGACGGCAGCGAGCACGGCGAACATCGGCACGAGAGCCAGGGCGACGATCACGGCGATTGAGCCGGAGTCCTTGTGCAGTGTGGTGTCGTGTCGATGGTTCATGGTGGCGATCAGGTGTTGGTGAGCTCTAGCTCTGGCATTCGAAGGTGGCGTCGGCGTCGAGGGTGATGGTTCGCGAGCCGATGATCGGGATGGTCACGGTCTGCGTCGACGTAACTGCGATCGTGCTCACGGTTCCGGGGCAGACACTGACGGTTGAGCACGAGGAGGTTCCCGTGCTGTGTTCGGTGCCAGCGAGACGGTCGAGTGCGACGGTGCATCCGATGCCGGGTTCGACCGATGCCGCTCTGGCTCCGTCTCGAGCAGCGGAGTGCACCTTGAGTTGACCTAGTGCGGCGGTGCCAGCGATGACGATTCCCACGAGAAGAGTCATGAGCATTGGTGCGAGAAGTGCGAACTCGACGGCGGCGATGCCGCGGTCGTCACGGCGGTTGCCCCAGTGGTCGGTGCCTCCCGATCGGTCCGGCGTCGCCACGTGGGTGACGCCGGACCGGGGAGAACGGGTCACGGCAGGATGCTGTCGAACAGCCCACCGATGCGGCCGCCGAGGGCAGCAGCAGCGATGGCAACCACACCGACGATGCCGGCGAGGAGCACGCCGTATTCGGCGGCGACGCCACCGCGGTCATCGGCGGTGTCAAGGGTTTCGGTGACCTTGAGGTACGTGCGAGTGATGAATCGGTTCATGAGGTTCTCCCTGTGTCGGTACCGTCCTCTTGTGGGCGGCCAACAGGGTCATCGCATGTACCGGTCAGGGTGTTACATCTCTCCCGAGATTTTTCTGGATTTCTTTTCCACGTCGTGAACGGGCCGTCGACTGGTCATTCGCCGGTGATGTACCCGTTCACGTCGACGATCACGTTGGCTGCGCCGAACACGTGGACGCACACGGTGCCCCTGTCAGACAGGGGAGCGAGCAGCGCGTTCGCCACCACCTGGTCGCTTCTGAAGTTAAGTGTTGATGAGTCGGGTCGGGTGCCGCACGGATACACCGTGACGTAGCCACCTACGTCGGGCGCCTCGGTGTCGACGACGGTCACGTTCAGTGAGGCCGAGAGAACGTTCTCATACGGCACGCCACCGATTCCGGTCACCTGCACCTCGAGATCGGCTCCGGTACCGGTGTTGTTGCCGACCCGGCCGATGGACCGGGTATCGGCGAGTCGTGCCGGAACAATTGATCCGTAGCCCACGCCCGAGTCAAAGGCGCCGTTGACGTCGATGATGACATGGGCTGAGCCGTAGACGAACACACACAGGCTTCCGTCTGCCGACAGCGGGCTGATCACCGAGTTCGGCACGGTTGCGCCGGTGGTGAAGTTCAGGTTCGACGCGTTGGGAATGTCGGCGTCGCAGGGGAACACGGTGGCGTATCCGCCGACATCGGGAGCGACGGTGCCGGTGACGGTGAGGTTGATCGACACCGCCGTGACATTGCTCTCGGGCACGCCGGATCGTCCGAGCATCGGGACTTGGAGGATCGAGTACTCGATCGGGGTCGCCGGCACGTCGCCGAGGCCGCTACGGGTATCAACGCGGCGCGATGGCTGCACGGTCCGGAAGCCCGCCCCGTCCATGACGGCTCCCGAGATATCGGCGAGGACGTGGGCTTCGCCGTAGACGTAGAAGCACACCGTGCCCTGATCCGACACCGGTGCGATCACTGAGTTCGCCACGGTTTGCCCGCTGGAGAAGTTGAGGTTGGACACGTTCGGCACGGTGCCACCGCACGGGTACACGGTGAGATAGCCGCCTTCCGGTCCGACTTCGGTGTCGGTCACGGTGACGTTCATCGCTACTGCGGCGACGCCGTCATCGGGCACGCCTGATCGGCCGAGCACGGGGAGTTCGAGGATGTTTGATCCGCCGACTCGCTTGGCCGGAGTGCCGGTTGCGGTCACCTGGCGGGTGTCGACCATTCGCTCGGGGGCGATCGCCGCAATGACTGGCTCTGCTGCGACATCGTCCCCCGGTTCCTCGGCGGGGTCGTCGGCAGGCTCGTCGATGGGTGCGGGAGCGACCGGTGTCGCGGTCGCTGCTGCCGACATCGGGCTCGCAGTTCCGGCGGTATCGATGGCGGTGACGGTAAATGAATACTCGACGTCGTTCACGAGGCCGGTGATCTCACACGTGTGCTGGCTGTCTTGTGACGTGGCGTTGACAGTGCACGAACCAGTTGGCGATCCGGTAACCACGAACGTAGCGATGTTTCGGTTGTTCGGAGCTCCGGGCAGCCATGACACGGTGACCCTGCCGTCGCCGGCGGTGGCAGTCACCTGCTTGGGTGCGCCGGGAATGCCGGCGATGGGGAGGGAGTCACCAGCGACCATCAGCAAGCGATTGGGCGAACCGACGCCCGGTCCGGCGATCACGTCAGGGGTGGCGTCGCCGGTGAGCACGTTCGCCACCTCAGCCGGGGACAACGATGGGTAGGCGCTCAGCACCAGCGCAGCGGCTCCTGCAACGTGCGGGCTGGCCATTGAGGTGCCGCTCATCGAGGCGCTGTCGGTTGACGACTCGAGTCCGGCGCCGACGATGTCGACGCCCGGGGCGAAGATGTCGACGCATGATCCATAGTTCGAGAACCACGCGCGTGCGTCGTACCGGTCGGTTGCGCCAACCGTGATCGCGGATGGCTCTCGAGCGGGCGAGGCGTTGCAGGCGGCTTGGGCTTCGTTGCCTGCAGCGACAGCAACGGTGATGCCGGCATCGACGAGTTGTGCAACGGCTGCGTCGAGCACTGGCGAGGCGCCGCCGCCGAGGCTCATGTTGACGACACCGCGCATTCCGTTGAGGTCGTAGTCCGCTACCCAGTTGAGTCCTGCGACCACACCTGATGTGGTTCCACCACCACCGCAGTCGAGCACCCGAACGGCGACGAGCAACGCGTCGTCAGCGACGCCATACGTGGATCCTGCGCTGGTCGACGCCACATGGGTGCCGTGGCCGTGGCAGTCGATCGAGTTGTTGCCGTCGCCAACGGTGTCGTAGCCGGGCAACAGCCGGTCGCCGAATTCGCTGTGCGGGCTGATGCCGGTGTCGACCACGAAGATGATGACACCGTCACCGCGATTGGCGGTCGAGTAGAGCCCGTCCATGGGAAGGTCGGTTTCATCGATGCGGTCGAGGCCCCAACTGCCGGGGAAGGTGGTGCGGGCGCCACCGGAGGAGCCGATGGTGACCGGCGCCGATGGTGTCGATGCGGGGCTGGTGCCCATCGAGTTCGTCACGGCAACGGTGAAGGTGTACGACTCGCCGGTGGTGAGACCTGAGATCGTGCATTGAGTGGTGCCGGCTGTCGAGCATGTGGCGCCGCCGGGAGAGGCCGTGGCTTCGGCCGAGGTGATGTTCAGGGCGTTGTCGGGATTGGTCCAGGCGACCACTGCCCGATCGGAGCCGCTAGCGACCGCCCGCACCGAGGTCGGCGCGTTGGGAGGTGCAGCACGCGTGAGCGACCAGTTGAGCGCGATGGCTCCGGTGTGGCCGGCGTAACCGTCGACGGCGACGTGGTAGGTAGTGCCAGCGACGACATCGATGGTGATGCGTGATTGGAGCATGATCGACCCGTTGAAGGCAGCGTCATCGTTCTCAGCGAGTTTGGTGAGTTGGTCGACGCGGCTGCCGGTGTAGGCGGCGAGGGTGGTGTCGTAGTTCGACCCGGCGGTGT
Organism: Actinomycetota bacterium; assembly: GCA_029978335.1. Classification (GTDB taxonomy): domain Bacteria; phylum Actinomycetota; class Acidimicrobiia; order Acidimicrobiales; family Ilumatobacteraceae; genus Casp-actino5. The sequence goes on along the minus strand of JAPOJQ010000065.1, from coordinate 3,120 downwards.
CGACGACGAGTTCACCATTGCTCGGCGCCGTGTAGGCGAACCACATCGAGTGGAAGGGCCCGAAGCGGTGGGCGGGTTCGCCGCTCTCGCTCGTGGCGTAGCCGTTCGATGAGTAGGCGGTTCCAACGTCACCCTCGATTGCCGTTGCGTCGGAGAACATGTCGTTGGCGTTGCCAAGAACGATTGTGGCGGTGGTTGGTTCGCTCTGGCCGACGGCATTCACCGCCACGACCGACACGGTGTACTGCTTCCACTGCTGGACCTGGTCGAGGGTGCAGGTGAGCGGACCGTTAGCGACCGAACACGAGTCGTCGGCGGGCGTGGTGGCGACTTCATAGGAGATGATTGGGCTGCCGCCGTTGGATGCTGATGGGCCCCAGTTGACGATGATGCTCGGGTTCGCGCCGCTCCGGTCCTCGGTGACGGTGACGAGGGTGGGCGCCGATGGTTCGGTCACTACCGGGTCGGCGACGAATGAGATATCGGTGATGAGGTTGCCGATGGTGTCCGTGGCGTGACGGATCACGTAGGTGGTTTTGTCGTCGACGCGCATCGTGCCCGATGACGCGGTGCTGCCCGAGAGGGGGGTCCAGTCGGGGTGGGCTACCAGGGTGTCAACGGTGGTGCCGGTGTACACATCGATCCACGTTGCGGCGATCCCTGAGCGGCTGATCGTGAGTTCGCCGTCGGCGCTTGGCGTGTACGTGTACCAGACACTGCGCGATCCGGATCCTGGCTCTCCGGTTTCGGTCGTGGCGTTGGTGGTGTCGACGGTATCGGTGTCGGTCGTCCCGTTGAATGCGGTAGCAGCGCAGAGATGATCGTTGGGAACAGTGCCAGGGGTGCAGGTGGACGCAAGATCCCAGTTGAGCACGATGGTGCCGGTGGTGGCCCAGTAGCTGTTGACCCGAACCCAGTAGTCGGTGCCGGCTGTCACGCCGAATGAGACCTGTGATTGCAGGGTGCGCACGTTGTCGAAGACAGCGTCATCGTTCGCGGCGACCCGGCTGAGGGTGTTGACGGCGGTTCCGGTGTAGACACCGAGCACCGTGTCGAAGTTCGAGCCGCGGGTGTCGATCGTCACCGATCCGTTCGACGTGGGGCTGAAGCGGAACCACTTGGTCGCGACACCAGAACCGTATTCGGCGGTGGGTTCGCCAGGTTCGCTGGTTGCACCGGAGTTGGTGTCGGTGAGGCTGCCGTTCTGGCCGGGCATCAGGCGAGCACCAGCCCAGTCGTCGTTGGTCACGTCGACGGTGATCTCGTTGGAGACATCCGACAGTTCGGAGCTGCCCCACGGGTTTGACGCACGCACGGCAAAACGCCAGGCGCCGCTGCGCATTGTGTCAATACGGCACTGCAAGGGGCCCGAGCTCCATGTGCAGGTGGGTGTGGTCGCGGTGCCGTTGGCGTTCACCGGCACCGCCGTGTAGGACGTGATTTCGCCGGAGCCCGAGTCGTCGGGGGCGGTCCAGCTGATGGTGACGTTGCCGTCGACAAGGGTGGCGTTGACGGCGGTCGGGGCGCCGGGGGGTGTGCCGTCACCCGGGCTGATGTGGAGCAGCCGGTTGGGTGAGTCGGTTCCCGGATTTGAGATCTTGTCGGGGCTGAAGGCGTTGAGAAGAAGATCGGTGACGGTTGCGGCGGTGGCCGTCGTATCGATGCCCCACAGCACAGCGGCTGCGCCGGCCACGTGCGGGCTTGCCATCGAGGTGCCCGAGATGGTGTGGGTGGAACGGTAGGGGTATACGTCAGATGGCCACGCCGACAGGATCGACTGGCCAGGGGCGAAGAGGTCGACGCATGATCCGTAGTTCGAGAACGACGCCCGGGCGTCGCTCGAGGTGCTCGCTGCAACGGTGATGGCTTGTGGTTCACGGGCCGGCGACGAGTAGCAGGCGTTCTGGTTCGAGTTGCCGGCAGCGACGGCGATGATGATGCCGTCGGCAACGAGTGCGCGGGTTGCTTGGTCGAGTGAACTTGAGGCTCCACCACCGAGGCTCATGTTGGCAACGGCGGGGGTGCCGGCAGTGTGGTTGGCGACCACCCAGTCGATCGCCGAGATGATGATTGAGGTGGAGGTGCTGCCTTCGCAGCCGAACACTCGCACGGGTACAAGGGTCGCCCCTTTGGCCAATCCGTGGACGCTGCCTGCCACGCTGCCTGCCACGTGGGTGCCGTGTCCGTTGCAGTCGTTCGTGTTCGATGCCGACTGGTCGCTGGTGTAGAAGTTTTGGCCGTTGGCGAGACGACTGCCGAAGTCGCTGTGAGGGGCGATGCCGGTGTCGATGATGTAGGCGGTGACGCCAGTGCCGTCGCTGCGGTCGGTGTAGGTGCCATCGAGCGGCAGGCTCACCTGATCGGTGCGGTCGAGACCCCATGGCGCGCCGGTCTGGGTGCCAGACGCCGTGATGTCGTCGCTGGAGTCGTTGATTTTGTCGAGCACGATGACGGCGTCGTTCTCGATGGTGGCGATGCCGGGCAGGTCTTTGATCGCTTTGAGTTCGCTTGGGGTCAGTTCGACCGCGTAGCCGTCGATGGCGTGACGGTAGGTGGCGATCACATTGCCGCTGAGCGCCGAGACGATGGCGGCTCGTGCGGTGGGGTTGGTGTTGCGGCTGAGGGTGATGATGTAGCGACCGGGAATGGCCTCGCCGTCGGAATCGACGTCGATGGCTCGATCTGCTTCGACGGCGGTGATCGCCGGGTGTGCCGCAAGCGCGGCAGCCTGATCGGCGGTGAGCGTGGCGCTGAGCGAGTTGAGTGTGTCGAAGCGGTCGGTGACGAGGCCGCCGGCGGCGCTGATCGGGTCGGCGACAGCGGAGAGGTCGGTGATGCGATCGTCGACGGCGATGACGTAGTGGCCGACGGTGCCACTCCCGGTGAAGGCCGGGAGGTTGATCGGGGACGGGGCCTCGTCGACGGCGACGCTGCTTGCTGTGGCAGGCGCTTGGAGCAGCACGGAGGTAGCGAGGAGGGCGCCGACGACGGCAATGATCCCCCGCTTCGTGAAGTTCCGATGTGACATGTGTGCTCCGTCCTCGCCGCAATTGCTGGTCGGTGATCGGTACGAGTGTCCGATTTGTTACACAACAAACGAACAACGTGTGCTCATTGGTG